>NZ_JBAZAH010000008.1:0-47247 GCF_041672065.1 Aliarcobacter sp.
CAGTGTTATCTTTTATTTGTGCTAAGTATGTACCGAACTTTTTTGCAAATTCTGATGATGGAATAAGTTCATTTGTAGAATATGTTACCACAATATACTCCTTTAAATTATGCGTAATATTTTACGGCTATTATATCATCATTTTATATATTTTAATAAATTATCTACTTTCTAAATACTTTTTTAAAACATCTTCAAGTTTTTCTTGCAGTTCTATAGGTTTTAAAATCTCTATATATGGAATCCATTGTTTTACGATATTTAGTATCTCATCATCGAAGCTTACATTTGTAGATACTACAAAGTATTCATCTGTATTATCTACTATTTTCATATTTGATAATACTTTTTTTCTTAAAAAATACTCTTTTGCACTATTTTGAATTTTTAGGTGTACTTCTTTTGACTCTTTTGATAAGAAGTTTATTTCACTTTTTTCAATCTCTTTTAAAATATTTTTATCAACTATAAATTTATCGCTACTTATTTTTAGGCTTTTTATTTTTGAGAATGTATAGGTTTTTATAGTGTTATTTTCAAGAGCACTTAAATACCAAATACCATTTGTATTTATTAGTTTATATGGATTTACAACTCTTTTTTTATCATTGTAAAAAAAGCTAATTGTTTTTTCTTCTATTATTGCACTACTTAAGTTTTCAAATAGTTGTTGCTTTTCTTCTATATCTTCAAAGCCACTATTTTGAACCATATATGCTCTATTTATCTTTTCATTTAAAATATCTTTTAAAAACTGGTTTGTTAAAGATGGGAATAGAGATTTAATACCACTAAATATAGCAAAGTTTTTAATATCATCAAAGTTTAGTTTTCCAACAGCAATTTCATCTAAGAAAAACTCTTTGCCCTCTTTTTTTATATCAAAATAGGAAAATCTAGCAATATCTCTCTCTATTGTTCTTTTTGATACGCCAAACTCATTTGCTAAAGATTCAATAGTTAATCTCTCACCTTGATTTAGTTTATAAATAATAAGGGACAATCTAGTGGCTAATTTATCGTGTTCCAATTTGTTTTCCTTGGATAAAAAAGAAGATATTTAAAATATGAGATATAAAAAAAGGAAGCGATTTTTCGCTTCCTTTTGGGGAAAATAAAGAAAAATACCAATTATCTTTTTGAGAATTGAGAAGATTTTCTTGCTTTTTTCTTTCCGTATTTTTTTCTCTCTACAGATCTTGCATCTCTTGTTAATAAACCATGTGGTTTTAAGATAGTTCTAAATTGCTCATCGAAAGCTACTAATGCTCTAGAGATTCCGTGTCTTACAGCATCTGCTTGAGCTGAATATCCACCACCTAGAGTTTGTACTACTACATTTACACTTGTCTCTTGTTTTGCTACATTTAATGGTTGCATAACTCTTTTTTTAATTGACTCATGTCCACCTAACCAAGCATCAAGAGTTTGACCATTGATTGTTAGTTGTCCATTTCCATTTTCTAACCACACTTTTGCTATTGCAGTTTTTCTTCTTCCAGTTGCATATACTTTTGCCATTACTATTATCCTTTAATTTGAGCCGTATGAGGATGTTCACTTCCTGCATATACTTTTAATTTTTTTAACATAGCTTTACCAAGAGTAGTTTTTGGAAGCATACCTCTAGTAGCTAATTTATACAATTTTTCAGGGTTTTTTTCAAACATTTCTGACATTTTGTGAGTTTTTGTACTTCCAAAATAACCTGAGTGTGTATAGTAGTTTTTATCATCTAATTTTGCACCTGTAAATTTAGCTTTACTTGCATTAATTATTACTACATAGTCACCACAATCAACATTTGGTGTAAAACAAGGTTTATTTTTACCTCTTAAAATTGTAGCAACTTCAGTAATAATTCTTCCGAATACTTTACCTTCTGCATCAACTACAACCCAAGATCTTTCGATTTCGTTGGCTTTTGCCATTTGAGTAAATTTCATTTATTAACTCCCTTTCTTTAATGAGTTGGAATCATATTTAAGTTATCCTTATAATTAACTTAAATTAAGTATAAATTAATAATATATTTTAAAAGTTGAACCAACTCCCAAAGTTGACTCTATTTTTAGCTCAAAATTATGTATAGTTAAGATAGATTTCACAATAAACAATCCTAAACCCAAAGAGTTATTCCACTCATTGTTGTTTGCTCTGTAATACTTTTTAAATATATTTTCCAAATTCTCTTTTGATATTCCAATTCCCTTATCAATAACAGCTAAATAACTATCTGTAATCTCTATTGTAATATCATCTTGAGAGTATTTTAAAGCATTTTCTATTAGATTTGTAATAGCAATAGATATTAAAACCTCATCAGCTTTTATCTCTTTATCTTCTCCTAAAATATTTATCTCTTGATTTTTATACTTTACTTTTAAATCACTAATTATATTTTCTAAAACTCTTTTTATTGATATATTATTCAAAGCAATTGTGTTGTTACTATCTTGAAGTTTTAATGCAAGTCTTAACTTATCAATAATTTGTGACATCTTATTTGAGTTTGAGAAGATTTTATTTAAAAACTTTTTTTTCATATCTTTTGATAAGTTCTCATCTTCAATCAAAGTTTGACTATAACCAGAGATTACAGCAATTGGGTTTTTAAACTCATGAGAAATAGCAGAGATAATATCATCTTTTTGTCTATTTGCAAGAGTTAATTTTGCAGTATGTTTTACTTTTTCTTGCTCTCTTTTTGATAGCTTTAAAGATACTTTGTTTAATAACTTTGCAATCTTATAAAACTCAAAAGTGTAGTTTGATTTTAGAGGTATTGGAGTTTTTTTATTTTTTATATCTTTTAAAAAATCAAGTATTAAATCTGTCTCTTTTTTTATTTTTAGACTAATAAAATAGGTTGCCAAAAAAGCTAAAAATAGAAACAGTAAAATATATATAAAAATCTCAATTGTGAGTGATTTAAAATTATCTGTTATTTTATTTGTATAGTCAGCCATTCTTATGTAGTAAGTTTTACCATCTATTTCAATCTTTCTTGCAATATATAGTAAATCTTTTCCTAAGGTTTCAGAGACTCTTGTATCTTTTCCAATACCAATATTTTTTGCCTCTATAATTTCTACTCTATTTGAATGGTTTTTTATATCATCCAAATTTTTATGACTCTCTGCTATTACATCTCCAAGTTCATCTATTACAGATACCCTTAAAGCAAGAACTTGACTTAAGTTTAAAACCACACTATTTAAACTATTTATATCTTTACTATTTTGTAAAACAACAGCTAATGTATCCAAATTTTGTATTAGATTTTTCTCAATTTGATTTATATACAGATTTTTTGCCCAAAAATATGTAGCTAGTGTTAGAGTGATTAAAATAGCAATAAATATTGCTAGATAAGTTCGTAAAAATAGTTGATGAATCTTTAACAAAAAATATATCCCTCTCCACGAACAGCTTTTATATAGTTCTTTTTAGCTTTTGGATCTATTTTTGATTTTAATCTTTTTATTGCAACATTTACAGTCTTCTCTTTTTTATCTAAAGAGTCCTTCCAAACTTTTTCAAGAAGATAATCTCTTGAAAGAAGAATATCTTGATTATTTATAAACTCAAACAACAAAGAGCTCTCAAGTTGAGTTAGTTCAATCTCTTTATTTTCAATATAAAACTTTTTGTTTGCAAAGTTATAAACAATATCTTTTGCCTTTATAAACTCAAGCTCTTTTGAAGTTCTTTTTATTACAGCTTTTACTCTAGCAATTAGCTCTTTTAGATTAAAAGGTTTAGTAATATAATCATCTGCAAATGCCTCAAATCCTTCTAAAACATCATTCTCTTTATCTTTTGCAGTTATGTAAATAACTGGATTAGAGTAACCACTTACTCTTAACTCTTTTATAAATGTAGTTCCTTCAATATTTGGAAGATTTCTATCCATTAAGATTAAATCTATGTTCTCCTCATCCAAAACTTTTCTTACATTTTTATCCACATTTAAAAATCCAATAGTATCATAACCCTCTTTTTGTAGTGTGTACTCAAGAAGTTCAAGCATATCCTCTTCATCTTCAACTATAAGAATTAATTTTTTCATTTTATCTCATCTGCTTTTTTATCATTTATTGGTGAAAATTTTATAGATAATATTCTAAACACAAAGAAGACAAATATTACAAATAGTAAGAATACTATATCAAAGTAGTCTCTATTTTTATTTGCTGATAAAATTATAACTTCTCTTATTAGAAATATTATAAAAATATCAATAACATATCTAAGTCTTAATGTCTCTTTTTTTATAAAATCAGAAATCATCTTAACAACTTCCATAATCACAATAAACTCAAGCATAAGTATAATTGCTCTATAAAAGTCGTGTCCAGCTATGAATATCACTAAAAATATTACAGTAGCAACCAAAACTTCAAAGTTTGAACTAAAATAGTCCGAGATTTTTTGTATAGCTTTTTTCATGCAAAAATTATATCATAAGAATTATGATTGAACCATATCTCCACCTAGTTTTGCAAACTGTAGCAAACTAGCTATTGATACAGATCTATCTGCAATTTTCTCCAATCTTCTTAAACTACTTAAAATATCAAAATACTCTTTTGATAAATCAAGATTTTTTGTAATTAGTTTTAAAATATTTTTCTCAATCATCAAGTATAAATCATCTGTTTTACTCTCTTCTACAACAACTCTTTGATACTTTTGCTCAACTTGTTTTAAATCATGCTCATCTATTATAGATACAGCTGTTTTTGTAGATAATAAAGCCGATTTTAAAAGAGGAATTGTGTACTCTAAAATAGTATTTGTATCTAAATCTTCACTATAAGATCTTCTAAACATTTTTGCAAAATCTTTTGTATTTGCAGCTGTTCTTACTATCTCATTTGTGATTTTTAAGAATGCTACCATTCTTCTTAAATCTCTAGCTTCTGGTGTATATAATGCCAAAGTTGTAATAATAATATTATCTAGTTCATTTGATTTTACTAGAAATTTTTTCTCACTAATTTCAACATTTTTTAGATTCTCTATCTTTCTTTCATTTAAAGATTTTAAACAAACTTCTAAAGCTTCAACAACATCTAATCCTAATTTTTCTACTTCACTTTTTATAAGTTTTAATTTCTCTTCATAAGGTTTTAACATTATCCAAATCTCCCTGTAATATAATCTTCTGTTTTTTTATTTGTTGGATTAACAAATATTGTCTCTGTTACATCATACTCTATTAATTTTCCTAAGTGAAAAAATGCCGTATAATCAGCAACTCGTGCTGCTTGTTGCATATTGTGAGTTACAGTTATAATTGTATAATCTTGTTTTAATTCAAGCATCAAAGACTCAATTTTTTCTGTACTTATTGGGTCTAGTGCAGATGTTGGCTCATCCATTAAAATAACTTCTGGTTTAATTGCAATTGTTCTTGCAATACAAAGTCTTTGTTGCTGACCACCTGAAAGTGAGGTTCCTGGATTTTGTAACTTATCTTTTACCTCATTCCAAAGTCCAGCTTTTATTAAAGAAGTTTCAACCAACTCATCACACTCTTTCCCTTTTTTTACCATTCCATGTTTTAATGGCGCATAAGCAACATTATCATAAATAGATTTTGGAAAAGGATTTGGTTGTTGAAATACCATTCCAACTCTTTTTCTAACACTTACCTCATCAACATCTTTATCATAAATATTTTTTTTGTCAATTACAATTTTTCCATCAATTTTAACACTTGGAATTAAATCATTCATTCTATTTATACATCTTAAAAATGTAGATTTTCCACAACCAGATGGTCCAATTAGTGCTGTTATTTTATTTTGATACAAATTTACATTAATATCAAATAGTGCTTGATTTGAACCATAATACAAATTTAAGTTTTTTACATCTATTTTTGTTTTATTATCTGTACTCATTTTTTTCCTTTTACCATTTTACTTCAAATTTTTTTCGTAAATATATAGCTATTGCATTTAGTGAAATTAATATTGACAATAGAACCAAAATTCCAGCTGCTGTTTTTTCTATATACATACCCTCAGGCATTCCAGCCCAAGTAAATAGTTGTGCTGGCATCACAGTTGCCGCTTGTGTAACCATTGTTGGAGCATCTGGAATAAAGGCAATCATTCCAATGATGATTAAAGGTGCCGTCTCTCCCATAGCTTGAGCTAAACCAATAATTGAACCTGTCATTATCCCTGGAAATGCAAGTGGTAAAACATGATCTCGTGTAACTTGAATTTTATTTAATCCCAAACCATATCCAGCTTGTCTTATATTATCTGGAACAGCTCTTAATGCTGCTCTTGAACTTACAATTATAATAGGAAGTGTCATAAGAGCTAAAGTTAAACCTCCAACTAAAGGTGAACTTCTAGGCATTCCAAAAAGGTTTATAAAAATTGCCAGACCTAAAAGTCCAAATAAAATAGATGGAATTGCTGCAAGATTATTGATGTTTATTTCAATAAACCTTGTAAATTTATTATCCCCAGCAAACTCTTCAAGATAAATTGCTGTCATAACTCCAATTGGAAATGCAACTGCCATTGTTATAATCAAAGTTAAAACAGACCCAACAATTGCAGAAAAAAGACCTGCATATTCTGGAATTTTTGAGTCACCATTTGTAAAGAATATTGCATTAAATCTCTTTTCAATTAAACCTTGATTATAAAGTTCATCAACTTTTGCTCTATCTTTACTCTTCAAAGTATTGTGATGCTCTTTTAGATATTGATCAACTTGACTATTTGCTAAAACCCAAAGAGTTTGTGTTGTATTCAAATACTCTGGATTTTTTTCTAAAAGTTTTGGAATATCTCTTAACCAAGCTCTTGAAACCAAAGTTCTATAATCTCTTGATACTGCTAATCTTGTATCCTCTAAAGTTTTTTGATTAAATGTAACTTCTGTTTTTATGTAAGCAATATTAAAAGCAGGAACTCCTTTTGCAATCATATCAAATAGGAAAAATGCTAAAAATGCTATTGAGAAGATTAAAGAAGTTAAGGTAAACTTTTTAAATCTTTTTGCACTTTTATGCCTACTTTTTAAAGTTGGATCATAAAATGGGTTATATTGTTTGTTTCTCTTTTTTCTTTTAATCATAATGTATTCACTTTATATTTTTCTTTAAATTTTCTAATTAGAGATAGTGAGATTATATTAAGTATTAAAGTAACAATAAACAACATTAACCCCAATGCAAATGCTGAAAGTGTTTCAGGCGAATTAAATTCAAAATCTCCAACTAAACTATTTACTATTGTAACAGTAACCGTTGTCATATCTTCAAGTGGATTCCATGAAAGATTTGGTCTTAAACCTGCTGCCATAACAACAATCATAGTCTCTCCTAAAGCACGTGATAGTGCAAGAAGTGATGCTGATATAATTCCAGGCATTGCACTTGGAATTACAATATTTTTAATAGTCTCTGATTGTGTCATTCCAAGAGCAAAAGCTGCTTTTCTTTGAGAGTCTGGAACAGCTCTTATAACATCATCACTTAAAGAAGATACTAAAGGAATAATCATAATTCCCATAACAACTCCAGATGCTAAGGCACTATTAAATGCTGCATCAATTCCAAAATATCCTGCAATTTCAACAATTATTGGAGCAACTGTAATAGCTGCAAAGAATCCATAAACAACAGTTGGAATACCAGCAAGAACTTCTAAAATAGGTTTTAAATAATCCCTAAAAGTAGAACTTGCATATTCACTCATATAAATTGCACTTCCAAGTCCAATTGGAATTGCTACAAGTAGTGCTATTGCTGTTATTACAAATGTTCCTGCAAATATTGGTAATGCACCAAACTGGCTACCAGCAGTTCCTGGTGTCCACTGTGTTCCTGTAAGAAAATACCAAAAACTTCTTAGTTTAAAGAACTCTATTGCTTCAAATAATATTGAAAACAAAATCCCAAAAGTAGTTAAAATAGAGATAACAGCTGCAAGTATTAATGCAGATTTTATAAGTTTCTCATTTAACTCTCTTTGTTTTTTTCTTGATTCAAAAGTACTCAACACTTTTACCTTCTATTAAATTTTGTGTATTATATTTGTAATCGATTACAAAATGATTACAATATTTTATCTTTACAAAACTCTATATATTGGTTTTTTTGAACTCTTTGACTCTTTTTTTAGCTCACTTAAAACCTGATCAAAATCATCTATTTTTGAGCTACTATCTACTTTCACAATTGCACTTGATACAGATAGAAGTTTAAACTCTCTTGTTGTTCCAAATCTATCTTTTGCAACAATATAACCTCTTTGTTTATCCTCATTTGAGTACAAATTTTTTACACTATTTTCAAACTCATTTTGAACCTCTAAAGTTAGTTCAAATATATCTTTTTTATTATCTTTTTTTAATCCTACAAAAAAATCATCGCCACCAATATGTGCTATAAATGAATCTTTTGGATACTTTTTTTGTAGAATTTCTGAAAATATTAGTATTGCTCTATCACCTTGTCTAAATCCACAAACATCATTAAATGGTTTAAAATCATTAAAATCAAAATATATAATATGCCTACCATCTTCTATATGTCTATTCTCAAAAGTATCACTTATAAACTTCTCTATTTGATTATTTCCAGGAAGTTTTGTAAGTGGATTTTGATTTGCAACTATTTGAAGATTTCTTTGATATGAGAGATTTAATAAAGAGTTTAAGTTTATAAACCCTTTATATTTTTCACCTTCTGTTATAAATATTCCCAAAGAGTTATTGAAATTTAAATTATACATCTCTAAGATTTTATCAATTCCCCAAGATACCTCAACGCTTAAAGCAGGTTTTATATATTTTAATAGCGTTGAAGAGAATGTCTTATTTTGTGCAAGTGCAAAACCATATTGTGAGTATGAAATCTCTTTGATATCACTTTCGTTTATAACTCCTAAAAAATATCCAAACTCATCTACAATTGGTACAAAATTGTGTTTAGTTCCTTTTTTAAAGTGTAAAAACAGATCATGCAAAGATGTATTTACATCTAAAGCATCTATTTTATCTATATATTTATCATCAATATGATTATTCTGTTTTACTCTTTGATCCTCTTGTATTAAATCTTGGATATTTTTATAAACATCTAAAATCTCATCAATATTTTTTGTTGGTTTTTGGACTAAATATCCTTGCATAAAATCAGCACCAATATCTTTACAAGTATAAAACTCTTGAACTGTTTCAATTCCCTCTGCAATAACTTTCATTCCCATAATATGAGCCATCTCTATAATTGAAGAGCAAAAGAGTTTTTTCTTTGAATCTTGGTCAATATTTGATATAAAAAATCTATCAAGTTTTATAATATGTGCTTCACTAAAATATAGTAACTTTAAACCAGAAACCCCTATTCCAAAATCATCTATGGCTATTTTATAACCACTTGATTTATATCTTTGTAGCATTGATGATAAAGCATTTTGCTCAATTGGTGTTCCCTTTTCACTCAACTCAAAAAAAATTCTATCTTTTGTTAAATTATATTTTTTTAAAATTCTTTCTGTATTTCCTTGAGAGTAGTTTTTATTATAAATTATTCTATTATCTAAATTGTAAAATAGTTTTAGATTTTTAATATCTATCTTTGCAAACTTCTCTATAGCTTTTTCTCTTAACTCTAAATCAAACTCATATAAGTAGTTTTCATTAAATACTAAATCAAACAAATCATCAATTGTGCTTACTTTTGGAATATTTTGAACATCTCTTAAAAGTGCTTCTACTGCATAAGTTTTGCCATTATGTGAATAAACAATTGGTTGAAAAGCATAATCTAGCTTATCAATAATATTACTACAATTTGGCATATATTGGATTTCCTATTTTTATTTGAAAGATTGTAAAAAGGGAAAAATCCCTTTTTTATTAAATTATTTTAGCTCTTTAGCTGTAAGTTTTGTACTATTTAATACTTTATCTCTAGCTTTAGTTCTTAAATCGTCTGCTAATGGAATAAGTCCAAGTTCACTTAAAATTCCATCTTCACCAATCATCTTTTCACTCATAAATAGTTTTGTGTACTCTTTTAAAGATGGAACACTTTTTGAGTGTTGATTTTTGATATAAAAATACATAGATCTTGCAACTGGATAGCTACTATTTGCAATAGTTTCAACTGTTGGTAAAGTATTATCAATACTTAATCCAATAACTTTATCTCTGTTTTCAGCTAAAAATGAGTAACCAAAAATTCCAATAGCAGCTTCATTTCTTGTTAATCTTTGAACAATTAAGTTATCGTTTTCACCAGATTCAACATAAGCACCATCTGTTCTAATTACTGAATAAGCTTTATATTTTTTATTTGCTTTTTCATCTTTTTTATATAAATCTGTATATGCTGATACTTTTTTAAATACATCTTGTAATACTAACTCTTCAAATGAATCTCTTGTACCTGATGATTTTGGTGGTCCATAAACTGTAATCTCTCTATTTGGTAAAGATGCATCTATATCTGACCATTTTTTATATGGGTTTGCAATTAAAGATTTTCCATCTTTTGAAGGAACTTCTGCAGCAACTGCTAAAGCTAACTGTTTTTTTGTGATATTAAAGCTTTTTACTTTTGAACTTTGAGCTATTGCAATACCATCAAATCCAATTAGTGCTTCAGTGATATCTGTTACACCATTTTCTTGACACATTTTAAACTCACTAGCTTTCATCTGTCTTGAAGCATTTGCAATATCAGGAGTATTTATATCTATTCCACTACAAAATAGTTTCATTCCTCCACCTGTTCCTGTTGATTCAACTACTGGAGTTGGGAATTTTGTAGTAGCTCCAAACTCTTCAGCAACTGAAGATGAAAAAGGATAAACTGTTGATGAACCAACAATTTTGATTTGATCTCTAGCACTCAAAGTTGTAGCGATTAGTGTACTTGCTATTAAAGCAATTGACGTTCTTTTTAAACTCATTTTTTCTCCATTAAATTTATTTACAATGGAAGTTTAAAATTTGTTGATTACAAAATGGTTACTATTGCCTAAACTTCTTAAAATTTTCAGCTTGTTCAAATATCTCTTTATACACATCATCTTTAGTTATTGGTGGGTAACCATGTTTATCTAGTAAAATTATCAAATCCACTTTTAATTCAGCTTTTATATCTTCTCTTATATTCCAATCTGTATATTTTGATTTATCATCAACTACAATTTTTACCTCTTTTGATAAGGCTAATAGTTTATCTTCAGGATAAGAAAAATCATACTTAATAGCTATTGATTTTAAAATATCGTAAAAAGCTTTTTCTTCAAAATCAATGCCTAAATCAGCAAAAGACTCTTTCTCTTTTTGAAGTGCATAATATAGGTCTATAATCTCATCTGTAAAATCATCTAAAACACTGCTTACAAGTACATCATTCTCTTTTCTTTCATTATATTTTTCAACAAGTGCATTAAACTTTTTAGAAAAATCAACTGCTTTTACTTTATTTACTTTTTTAAACTCTTCTAAAGCTTTTGCTAATAGCTGTTGAAGTAGTTTTATCTTTGTATTTGGAAGTTTGATTTTATTTATCTTATTTATATAATCTTCATCAAAAATATCAACTTTACTCTCATCATCACTTCCAAGTTTAAATATCTCTTCTACACCTTCACTTTTCATTGCTTCTTCTATCATTTGTGCAACTTTTTTATTCATAGAAGCTGTATCAGGAGCTTCACCACGAGTTAGCTTAACAACGATTGAACGAATAGCTAAATAAAAGTGAATATAATCTTTCTCTATCTCTTTAAAAACTTCACTTCCACAACAAATATCATAAGCACTTTTCAATCGTTTTACTATATACATAAATCTATTTTCAAGCTCTTTTGTGAGCTGTACAAACTCACTTGCATTGTTTAAAGTAGCTAATTGCTCTGTTGGTGTTCCAATAAAATATTTACTACTATCAAATTTATAAAATAGCTTTGATAATAAATCAAGCTGATCTCTTACAACAACTATTGAAGCTTCTATATCTTCAAAGTTTTGTGAGTCCATTTTTGAAAACTGTTTCAAAGCTTTATTCATAGCTGTTTTTATACCTATATAATCAACTACTAAACCTTTTTCTTTTCCTGCATATTTTCTATTTACTCTTGAGATAGTTTGGATAAGATTGTGTTCTTGTATAGGTTTATCTATATAAATAGTATCTAAAAATGGTACATCAAATCCTGTAAGCCACATATCAACAACAATAGCTATTTTAAAGTTTGATTTTTCATTTTTAAACTGTGTATCTAAAGTTTTTCTATACTCTTTAGTACCTAGCAAATCATAAAGCTCTTTTTCATCATCTTTGCTTCTTGTCATAATCATTTTTAATTTTTCAAGAGGTAGAATCTCTTTTTTATCTTTATCACTTAGTTCAACACCATCTTCACAAACTTTTGATTCATTCCAAGATGGTCTTAAAGTAATTATCTCTTTAAAAAGTGAATAAGCAATAGATCTTGAACTAGAAACAAATATAGCTTTTCCTTTTATACTTGCACCCTCTTCTACTCTTTTTTCATAATGTTCCACAAAATCTTTTGCTATTGCTTTTATCCTATCCATATCTCCTAATATTGCACTCATATTTGCCATAGATTTTTTACTATCTTCTATTTGATGTTCATTTGCTCCAAGATTTGCACACTCTTCATAATATTTTTCTATCTCTTCAAGTTTTGAGTTATCTAATAGTACTTTTGCAGCTCTTCCTTCATATACTATTCTTACAGTAATTTCATCTCTTACTGATTCAGTCATAGTATAGCTATCAACAACATCTCCAAAAACATCAAGTGTTGCATCTATAGGAGTTCCAGTAAATCCAACATAAGTTGCATTTGGAAGAGAATCATGCAAATATTTTGCAAAACCATAACTCTTTTTAACACCATCTTGTGTTACTTTTATTTTTTGCTCTAAGTTGATTTGGCTTCTATGTGCTTCATCAGAGATTACTATAATATTTGTTCTATGGCTTAAAACTTCTAAATCTTCTGTAAATTTATGAATAGTTGTTAAAAACACTCCTCCACTCTCTTTGTTTTGGAGTTTTTGCCTTAAATCTGCCCTACTTTCAACACTAACTATTCCATCATCACCTATAAAACCTTTTGCATTTGAAAACTGGCTACTAAGTTGTACATCTAAATCGGTTCTATCTGTAATTAAAATAATCGTTGGACTTGAGAAATGAATACTTTTCATAAGCATTCTTGCAAGATAAAGCATAGTAAAACTTTTACCACAACCAGTTGCTCCAAAATATGTACCACCTTTTCCATCCCCTTTTGGCTTTTGATGAGCTTTTATATTTTCATATAGTTTTCTAGTAGCATAATATTGAGGATAACGACAAACAATTTTTTCTTCTTTTTTTGATTTATCTGGCATATAAATAAAGTTGTGAATAATATCTACAAGTCGCTCTTTGTGAAACATCCCAGCAATCATAGAGTGCATAGATGGTATTCCATCTACTTCTACCTCATCTCCTGTTATTTTTCTCCAAGCATAAAAAAACTCATAAGGTGAAAAAAATGAACCTGATTTATTATTTACTCCATCACTTATGACACAAAATGCGTTGTATTTAAAAAGCTCTGGAATATCTCTTCTGTATCTTGTTGTAAGTTGCACAAAAGCATCATGTATAGTTGCCTCTTCTCTTATGGCACTTTTAAACTCAAACACAACCAATGGAATACCGTTTATATACAATATTCCATCTGGTATTCTTTTTTCATAGCCCATAATTTCAAGTTGATTTACTATTTTAAAGTTGTTTGAATTTACATCATCATAATTTATAAACTCGATATAGATATCTTTATCATCTGCTTTTTCTCTTTTTAGAATAAATCCATCAGCGAGGAGTTTCATTATGGCTTTGTTAGAATCGTACAAATCACTTGCTGGATAGTTTTGAAGTTTTCGCACAATTTGAGTGATTTCACTATCAGTTATATTTTCAGTTTTATATCTACTTTTTAAATACTCTTTTAAATCATCTTCTAGTAACACTTCACTTTGATTTCTTTGTATATCTTTACCAAAAACATAAGTGATACCTTGATTTTCAAGTAACTCTATAAATGCTAATTCTAATTTTTCTTCTGTAAATTTACTCATTATCACTCCATATAAGATTATTTTTCCAGTTTTTTATAAATCCCATTTTTTGTACATCAACTTGTGGATATTTTTTTAGTAAAACTTTTATTTTAGTTTTAAATTCTATCTCATCTTCACCAATACAAGTTAAAATATACTCAATAACACTTAATGCAAAAAAGATTTTATTTTTACTATTTGATAATTCTTTAAAAACTTCATTATTTCTTGGTACTTCGAAACTAACTCCTAAAGTTTTATTCCAAAGTCTACTATGATGAGCACAAGCATTTCTTACACTTGAAAGTGCTTTAAACCACTTAAAAAATACAACTTTATTAATCCCACCCATGCATGATATTACTTCATTTTGTTCTTTTTCTTGTAAAATCATAAATAATTTTGATAAAGACCCAAATGAAATAATCTCTACAACTGTCCAAATAGGTAAATCTGTAGTATTATATTTAGTTTTAAAATGTCTTATAAATACTTCTTTTGAACGCTCTTTTTCTTTTAAAATATCTTGATGAAGTTCATCAAAATCTTTTTGCATATTTGTTCTTAATGTTGAAATATCCAAGTATCCAAATGCATCATAAGATTTTGAATGATAGTAAGCAATTTGAGTTCTTAAATATATTTCTATAACTTCAATAGCTTCAAATATGATTTTTCTAAGCTCTGTATCAAAATAATACAATTTTATAATATCTTCAAAAGTAGTATTCGGTAAGAATTTATTTTTATTTTCAGAATTTTTAGAATATTGAAAAGGTAGAAAGTAAGCACTTAATCTATAATAATTTATATGTTGAAGTTTTGTAAGTACATATTTTTCATTTGAAATAATCAAACCTCTTTCTTTTAAAAGTTTTAATTGTTCTTCAAAAGTTTTATGTTTTTTTTGATAAGTATTTTGTTGATTTTTTAATGTTTGTAGTTGTTCTTGAAGATTATTCATAAAGAAGACCCTCTCTTTGGCACATTGTTAAGAGGTGGAAAGGGTGTGTTAGCGAAAGTATAACTTACATAATCTTTAAGTGCACTTATAGATATTTTTATACTATCAACTAATAGTAGTTTATTTTGAGTTTTTATAAATTTACTCATATATTTTTACTTCCCAATGACCAGATTTTAGACTTCCAACTCTACTTATGATATTTTCATCTTTTAACTTTTTAATTACTTTTTTTATACCTGATTCACTCATAGAGAGTTTTTCCATCAGTTCATAGATAGTGATTTTACTATTTTCTTTCATAAGTGCTAAAACTTTTTGGTCACTTTTATAGTTACTTTTTTGGTCACTTTTTAAAGTAGTTTGGATTGATTTAAATATCGTTTCAAGCATAAACTCAATAAATGGCGTACTCTCTCCAAGTTCTGTTGAATCTTCTATTGCTTTATAGTACTCTTCTTGATAATCTCTTACTATACTTTCAGTTGGTAGAAGTGAAAAAATTGGATTAAACCTATTTAAAATCACACTTTGCCAAAGTCGCCCAATACGACCATTTCCATCTGAAAATGGATGTATAAACTCAAACTCATAGTGAAAAATACAAGATTTTAAAAGCATATGTTCATCACTATTTTTTAGCCATGAAAAAAGATTTATCATAAGTTCATTTACCATGTTTGCTTGAGGGGCTATATGCTCACCCACTTTTACATTTACACTTCTAAAACTTCCAGCAGTTGTAAGTATCTCATCCATTAAGATTTTATGAGCCAGTAGTAAATCATCTAACTCATCGTATCGAAACTCATCTAGTTTTTCATAGGCTTTTATAGCTCCTTGAACTTCTGCTAATTCTTTTACTGTTCCTAAAACTCTTTTTCCATCTAAAATAGCTGTAATTTTTTCCTCACCTAAAAAATTTCCCTCTATTTCCAAAGTACCTGCTAATGTTTTGATACGATTCTTTTTTCTTAGCATTGGGTTTATTTTTTGGGTACCTGTGAATTGAAGTTTTGTAAGTTCTTCACTAATTTGCGTTGAAAGTTTTAGTATTTTTGAAGTTATTTTGTATGGTGGAGTGTAGTTAGTCATTTTTACTATCTTCTTTTTGAGTAATAAGATAACAAGCGTATCTTGTAAGCATAATATCTTCTATCTCTCTTTTTACATCTGAGTCAATTTCGACCATTTTCGCCAAGTGGTGAAAATGGTCTGATATTTCTATACTAGAGTTTTTATAAGCTGTTTTTGCTTCTTGTTTTTGAGTTAGCTTATCCATCTATTTTCCCTCGTTTTAAAGAAACTGCTGTCATATTTTCACTCTCACTTCCCCACTCAAAAGCTTTGGCAAGCAGGTATCTCTAAAGTTTTCAAGTGTTTGGATTTGTTCGATATTTTCTATAATTTTTTGATTAAAACTATTATGTGCCATTATGCCATCCTTTTTCATAGTTCCAATTATAGTATTCAGTTAAAAATTTATAAAAAATATCAATAGAGTTTTCTACATCTTTAATAGCTTTTTTTAATTTATTTTCATCAAAATTTAAGTCCATAATGCTTGAATGGATAACTTTATGTCTTTTTTGAACCAATTCATTAATAGACTCAAATAATTTTGTTTTTCTGTTTTTATAAGGTTTTGATAGTAATCCTTTTATATCAATTTTAGAATCTATTTTTTGAAAATGCTTTGAAATCAACTCTATATTTTGGAAAGACATACTTTCTGTTAATGACTCTTCAATCGATAATTGTTGATTTGAAATTTTTATAAGATTTTCAGTACCAATACGATTATTATCTTTAAAAATCTTTTCTTTATTTTCTGAATACTTTAATAACGCAATGTATGTTGATTTAAAATAATCCTCCATTACTGAAATAAGATATGGGAGCAATAAATTATTTGATAGAATTTTTGGATTCATATTATCCATAATCCATAAACCACTTTTTTCAAAAGAATGTGCAAATTGACGATTTTGTAAATAAATTGATACCTTTATAATATTCATTCCAAAAGTTTGAAACGCTAAATGACAACCTGATTGTGGTGGAGTTGATGGCATTTTGTCGGGTTTTAATATTTTATTTTTTCCTTCATCAGTAACAAAATATCCACCAAAATAATCTCTAATTCCTAAAACTATATTATTTTGATGCATTAAATCATAATAACTTTTTGATATACTAGTTCTAGTATAGACAATTATTTGTTCATTTTCTCTATAAATACTCAGCTCTACTCCAGTCCAAGATTTATAATCATTATTTTCAAACCAAGAAAAATCCGCAATTCTATCTTTTTTTGACCTACTGTGTCCATAATACTTCACAAAATTATTTAATTGCAGATATTTGAAAAGTTTTTCAAGTTTTAGTTCTTTAGGTAAAAAATTTTGTGTTTCATAACTCATATTTTCACTCTCACTTCCCCACTCAAAAGCTTTGGCAAAAGTGTATCTCGTAAGTTTTCAAGTGTTTGAATTTGTCTTGAATTTATTTCTAATTTTTCCATTATTGGATTAAATTGTTCAGTCATTTTATCTAATTCATCTATATTTGGTACTAAACAAATAGCTTCACCTAAATCACTTCTTTTTATATGTCCCATAGTTGTCGCATGTTCAGAAGCTATATCTATAAAATTATCAAGATGATATTTACACCATTGATAATAAAACCATTTTGGATAATCTTTTGATATTACTTTAAAAAGATGTTGGTTTAAAACACATTTATCACCATTCCAAATTTTAACCATAAGCGAAGCAGACCAAGCAAAAATCACATCACCATTATTTACGATGTTTTCAGGTTTTACATCAGATGTTGCATAATCTGAATTTTCACTAACACCATCTTTTAAATCTTTGATTTTTAGTACTGGTAATTTATCAATATCATTTTTTGGTGGAAATTTCTGACAAGCTAAACCATTTAAAAAATCTGCTATTTTACTAAGTGGTTTTTCCTCCCACTCCTCTTTTGCTTCTTCGATAAACCATTGTCTAAAGAGAGTTTGGGCAAGGGATTCTAGGGTTTGGTTTTGACGATGAAGAAGGTCAATCTTATCATCAAGGCTACTTAACACTTCTGCTATTGCTTTTTGTTCTTCAAGAGGTGGAAGGGAAATTGGCATATTTTCAATATCACTTTTAGAAATATTTGCTTGATTCGCACTTCCTGAAGATTGACTTGCTAAATAGTCATGACTAGCATCATCTTTCAAAAAATAGTAAAGAAAATCATTAGACATATTTTCTCTAGCTTTTATTTTTGCGACTCTTTGGTTTAAAAATGCCAATTCACCAAGTTTATATTTAGAAACTTCTCCTACAACTTGTGTTATTGCTTGTGGATGATTACCTGTTAAAGCAATTAAAACATCATTTTTTTGTATTAGATATTTTTCTAAATTTTTATCAAATAAATGAAATTGAACAGCTTTTAGATTCACATCACCATTGGCTACATTTTTAATTTTAACAACTGGTAATGAATTTTCAATTTGTTCTTCAAGAAAATTTTGTGATTTAAAAGCATAGCCATTAATTACTTCTATACATTCCCCTAACTTACACTCTCTCCTACTCATCACCCACCACCTTCAAATCTTCATTTTGAAACTGTGCTTCTATCTCTTCGATACTTGGCAACGATGACTTATACTCCTTTGGCAAGATTTCTGTAAGTTCGTATTGGCTTATCCCTAAAGGTTTATTTATATCTTTGAGTGCATACTCTACAACCAAATCATTTTTTGATTTGCATATAAGTATTCCTATAGTTGGATTATCATTTATATCTTTTATCTCTCCATCAACTGCCGATGTATAAAAACTTAGCTTTCCTGCGAACTCTGGTTTGAACTCTGTAGCTTTTAGTTCTACTACCACATAACATTTGAGCTTGATATGATAGAAAAGCAAATCTATCCTAAACTCATCACCACCAACAATTAGCTTATATTGTCTACCAACAAAGGCAAATCCACTTCCAAGTTCTAGTAAAAACTTAGTGATATTTTCAGTGAGGGCATTTTCTAGCTCTTTTTCTTGATACCCTTTTGTAAGAGACAAAAAATCAAAACTATAAGGGTCTTTTGTAATCTCTTTTGCCAAATCTGATTGAAGAGGTGGAAGAGTAGCTTCAAAATTTGTGATGGCTTTGCCATCTCTTGCATAAAGATTTGTTTCTATTTGGTGTATAAGTACACTTCTGCTAATACCATTTTTTATGGTATTTTGTACATAATATAGAGCTTCTTGCATATTTTTGCATTTTTGGATAATAGCAACATTGTGTCCCCAAGGTATTTGTAAAATTTGTGAAACAACTTGTTTTGTATTTTCTATGCTACTTTCGCCAACAAGTTGTTGGCTTTTTGTACTTTCCAATTCGCCCACAGCTTGTTGCCAAAATAAAAACCATTGCCTAATGTTTTTTATATTTGTATAAGAAAAGCCTTTTACATCAGGAAACTCTGCACTTAAATCAATACTAAGTTGCTGTAAAAATCCACTTCCCCAAGTACTGTTTTTTTGTTTTTCTACAATCTCATTTCCAAGATTCCAATAAAACTCTAACAATGTACTATTTACTTGTATTGATGCTTTTATTTGAGAGCTTTGAAACTTTTGTTTTATCTCATTTAACCACTGTTTATATTCAGTAGTAAAAGAATTTTGAAGTTGTTTATCGCTCATCAACTGCCACCAAATTAACTTTTACAGGAAAGTTTGCTTCGCAACCGCTATTCGATACTTTTGCTAGATTTGCTAATATTCTATCATTTAGGCTTTGTTCTTCTTTCATTTGATTTATTAGTTCATTTTGTAGGCTTTCAAATCTCTCTTTAAAATCAAACTCATCTTCACTATCTTCAAGTCCTACATATCGCCCAGGAGTTAAAACATAGTTTAGTTCTCGCACCTCTTCTAAAGAGGCACTTTTACAAAATCCTTTTATATCTTCATAGTTTTCTTTTACTTTCCAGTTGTGATAAGTTGAAGCTACTTTCTCTATATCTTCAGGGCTAAAATCTTTGTTTCTTCTATTTATCAAATGCCCTAGGTTTCTTGCATCTATAAATAAAATATCATTTCTAGCTCTATTTTTTTTGATAAACCAAAGACAAGCTGGAATTTGAGTGTTGAAAAAGAGTTTTGCAGGAAGATTTACTATACAATCAACTAGATTATTCTCTATTAGTTTTTTTCTTATCTCTCCCTCGTTGCTTGAGTTACTTGTCAAACTTCCTTTTGCTAGTACAAACCCAGCTATTCCATTTTCAGATAGTTTTGAGAGCATATGAAGAATCCAAGCATAGTTTGCATTTGATGTTGATGGTACACTATATCCAGCCCATCTTGGGTCATCTAGTAGCTCATTTACACCTCTCCACTCTTTTTGATTAAAAGGTGGATTTGCCATAATATAATCAGCTTTTAAATCAGGGTGTTGGTCTTTGAAAAATGTATCAGCAGGAACAGCTCCTAGATTTGCAGATATTCCACGAATAGCTAAGTTCATCTTTGCTAGTTTATAAGTAGTTGCAGTGAACTCTTGCCCATAGATAGAGATATCTTTTTTATTTCCTTTGTGAGCTTCTATAAACTTCAAAGATTGAATAAACATCCCACCACTTCCACAAGCAGGGTCGTAGATTTTTCCTTTGTATGGTTCTATCATATTTGCAAGTAAATTTACTATTGATTTTGGAGTATAAAACTGACCTCCAAGTTTACCCTCTGCAAGTGCAAACTCACCTAAGAAGTATTCATATACACGCCCTACTACATCATGACCTTTATCTTCTATTGTGTTGATATTGTTGATAGTATCTATAAGACTTGAAAGTTTACTCACATCAAGACCAAGCCTTGAGAAGTAGTTATCAGGTAGTGCACCTTTTAAGCTAGGATTGTTTTTTTCTATGGTTGCAAGAGCTGTATCTATTTTAAGCGCTATATCATCTTGTTTTGCATTTTGTTTTATGTATGACCATCTTGAAATTTCAGGAAGATAAAATACATTTTCCATAGTATAAAACTCTACCATATCAATAAATGCTTCTTTACCCTCTGAGAGTAGTTTTTCTCTTCTCTCTTCGTAAGTGTCACTAACAAACTTTAAGAATATAAGACCTAAAACAATATGTTTATACTCGCTTGATTCTACACTTCCTCTTAGTTTGTTTGCACTCTCCCAAAGAGTCTCTTCCATAGATTTTTGATTTTTAACTGATTTTTCTTTTGCCATATATATAAAAAGTCCCTATTAAGTAATTATTGCTTTTATTTTAGCTAAATAGAATTAAAGAGGATTAAAAAGTAGTAGATGAATTTTTTAAATTAAAAAGTGGTACGCCTGGTAGGAGTCGAACCCACAACCCCTCGGGTCGAAACCGAGTATTCTATCCAGTTGAACTACAGACGCACTTAAAAATTAGGATTGAAGTTTATCCTAATTTTGCTTAAAATTTTTAGAAGAAGATATTATCTAAAACGATTAAAAAGAAGAATACAATCCCCAAGTATCCATTTACAGTAAAAAATGCTCTATCTATTTTTCTAAAATCTTTATTTACTAAATAGTGTTCATAACTAAGCATCAAAGCACTTATAACAACTGCGAAATATGCAAAATATGAACCAGATGAATAAATCACAAACAAAAGCCAAAAAACAACTGTGAAAAAGTGAAAAATTTTTGAAAATAGCATTGTCTTTTTTGCACCAAATTTTGAAGGAATAGAGTGAAGTCCTAGTTTTTTATCCACATCAATATCTTGTAGTGAGTACAGCAAATCAAACCCAGCAACCCAAAACATAACTCCAATACTTAAAAGTATCACCCAAAAAGGAATAGATTCACTAACAGCAACAACTCCAGCAATTGGTGCAAGAGCCAAAGATATTCCCAAAATTATATGTGCTAAATATGAAAACCTTTTAAAGTATGAGTATGAACCAATAATTACTAAAATTGGAACAGATAAAATAAGTGCCAAACTATTTACAAAATATGCTACAACAATAAATGCTATTGCATTAAAAATAACAAATGCCAACATTGAGTTTGCACTAATTCTTCCATCTACATTTGGACGATTTGAAGTTCTTGGATTTAAACCATCGATATCTCTATCCATGTATCTATTAAATCCCATTGCAAAGTTTCTTGCAAATATTGCACACAAAGTTCCCAAAACCAAAAGTTTAAATCCAAACCAAGGTGTCTGATTTACCTGTGAAGATGATACAACCATTGCTATAAATATAAATGGCAATGCAAAAACAGAGTGCTGAAACACTACAAGTTCACTAAAATCTTTTATTTTTTTTATTAATTTTTCCATGGGCAAAATATTATCTAATAATGATTAAATTAATGCTTTTTCGTTATAATCCAAGCAAAAAAGGCAAATTTATGAAAAAATATCTTACTTTAACTCTTTTTATACTTTTTTTCACATCTTGTGCAACAAAAATTGAAAATGAACAAAATGCTACAAACAAAAAGACAAACTCTGAACTAATAAAAATTTTAGTTGAAAAAGAGAAAGAGATAAATAGCCTTAAACTTGAGCTTGAATCTTATAAAAAAGTTGATTAAAAAATGAAAGAGATTGCAATTATTGGAACAACAGCATCTGGTAAAACAGCTCTATCACTTGAACTTGCAGACAAAACAAACTCTATAATACTCTCGCTTGACTCTCTTTGTGTTTATAAAGAGATAGATATTGCAAGTGCAAAACCAACAAAAAAAGAGCGAGGTGATATAGTTCATTTTGGAATAGATGAAGTTTTTCCAAATGAGAAGTTTGATGTTGTTGAGTTTTTAAATTTGTATCAAAATGCAAAAAAATTTGCACAAAAGAATTCAAAAAACCTTATTATTGTTGGTGGAACTGGTTTTTACTTAAAAGCTTTAACAGATGGTTTAAGCCTTGGTTTTAACTCAAATGTAGAGTTAGATATGAGTTTAAATGATACTTATAATTTGCTTTATAGTTTAGATAAAGAGTATATGCAAAAAATTGATCCAAATGATAGATATAGAGTTCAAAAAGCCTACTCTATTTATAAACAAAGTGGTTTAATCCCAAGTCAATACTTCAAAGAGAATCCAAAAGTTGCACTAAGTGCAGATTTAAAAATATTTGAGATTTTGTGGGAAAAAGAAGAGCTTGCAAGTAGAGTTGCATTGAGAACAAAAGCTATGATAGAAGCTGGCTTAATTGATGAGATTATATATTTAGAGAAAAAATATACAAGATTGCCAAATTGTATGTCTAGTATTGGAATTGTTGAAACATTAGAGTATCTTGATGGCAAAATAGATAAAAAAGGTTTAGAAGATAAAATTATTCAAAATACCTTAAAACTTGCAAAACGACAAAACACTTTTAATAAAGGTCAATTTGAAAATAGAGTTTCAAACATAATTTCTAGCTTAAATTCAGAGATTATTAAGTATTTTAAGATATAATCGCAAGTTCAAAAGTTTGGTAAAGGACTTGCAAGGACTTGATCTTTTTCCAAACGCTTAATTTTAAAAAGGAAAATGGAATGAAAAAAGATATTCATCCAGATTACAAAGTATGTCAAGTTTCTTGTGCATGCGGAAATAGCTTTGAGACAAAATCAAATACTGAAACTCTAAGAGTTGATATTTGTTCTTCTTGTCACCCATTCTTCACAGGAGAGCAAAAACTTGTTGATGCTGCTGGAAGAGTTGAGAAATTCAAAGCTAAATATAATATGGCAAAATAGTTCTATATTATGTTGCGCTTAGTTCCAACACCAATAGGAAATCTTGATGATATTTCAAAAAGATCTCTTGATGCACTATTGGAAGCGGAACTAATTTTTTGTGAAGATACAAGAGTCACAAAAAAACTTCTAAATCTTCTAAGTGAAAAATATAACTTAGATTTTTCAAATAAAGAGTTCAAATCTTTTCACTCTCACAATGAAGCTGATGTTTTAAAAACTATTTCAAAAGATACTTTTTCTAAAAATGTTGTTTATTGTAGTGATGCTGGAATGCCTTGTATTAGTGATCCTGGTTCAACTTTGGTTGAGTGGTGTATAAAAAATGGTGTTTCTTATGAAGTAATTGCTGGAGCAAATGCACTTTTAACAGCCTTTGCTATGAGCGGATTTTCAAGTAGTGAGTTTACATTTTTTGGTTTTTTAGATCACAAAGGTGCAAGTAGGGCATCAAAACTAGAAGAGGTTTTAAGAAGTCCTAGAGTATCAATTTTGTATGAATCTCCACATAGACTTTTAAAACTACTTGAAGAGTTAAATACAAAAGATCCAGATAGAACAATATTTTTAGTAAAAGAGATTAGTAAGTTTTATGAAAAAAGCTATAAAAATAGTGCTAAAAAGCTATATGAAGAGCTAAAAAACTGTGAGATAAAAGGTGAATGGGTTGTTGTAATTGAAGCCAAAGAGAAAGTTGGTTTTAATTTAGACTTAGATGATATTCTTCCACTTGAAATTGCTCCAAAAATAAAAGCAAAGCTAATTGCAAAGCTTACAGGAGCAAGTGTAAAAGAGGTTTATCAAGAAATATTGGATAAAATCCAAAATTAATTTAAACGAGACAAAATGATAATTTACGGAAAACAGATAGTTTTATATGTACTAGAAAAACATCAAGATTTAATAGAAGAGATTTTTTTATCAAAAGAGATTGATAGTAAACTTTTTTCAAGATTTGCAAAACTAAATAAAAAAATTCATAGAGTTGATAATCAAAAAGCTCAAGCTTTGGCAAAAGGTGGAAATCATCAAGGGCTTATTTTAAAACTTAGTGATTATGTTTATACACCTCTAAAAGATATTAAAAATATGAATTTTATAGTTGTTTTAGATGGTCTAACTGATGTTGGAAATATTGGAGCAATTGCAAGAACTGCTTACTCTTTGGGAGTTGATGGAATGATTGCTTCAAATATAAAAACAGTAAATAACTCTGGAACTATAAGAACAAGCGCTGGAGCACTTCTTGATTTACCATTTTGTATTCATCCAAGAAGTGTTGATTTAGCAAGTGAATTAATAGATGCTGGATTTACACTAATTGGTGCAACAATGGATGGAGTTGATCTAAAAAAATATGGAAAAATAGAGCAAACAGATAAAGTTGCACTATTTTTAGGAAATGAGGGTGAAGGAATAAGTCCAAAAGTTGCAAAAAAATTAGACTTGAAAGTTTCAATAAAAATGGAGCATGAGTTTGACTCACTAAATGTAAGTTCAGCTGCTGCTATTTTAATTTATAACCTAAAAAGATAGGAAGATTTATTATGAAAAAAATACTATTTACGATTATTCTAGCACTAAGTTTAAAAGCAGATGTAAACCAAGCTATTTATAATATGATAGATAGTGAAGATTATAATACTCATCTAAACCTAATTAATCATATATTCAAAGATCAAAGCAACTTTTATAAAGATGGAAATATTGATTATATAAAAATTAGTGAAGAGTTAGATAAAAATGGACTTTTAAAACTAAATTATGATGAGATTAAAAATATTGAAGTAACTTTCACATTTAGCTCAAGTCCAAAAAAATCGTTTAAAAATATAACTGATATCTTAAAAGCTATTGGAAATCAACATTTTATAACAAAAAATCAAGCAACAAATGGTGAACAACTTTTTTGGAGTATAAAGTTAAAAACCGCAGCCGCCATTAATCCTCTTAGATTATCTTTAGAGCTTCAAAATGCAAATTGTAGAGTTTTAAAAATAAGAAGAGAGGCTGAGGATAAGTGGAGTTATTTTATAGATTCAAGTAACTCAACACTATATAAGGTTGAAGATTTAGTAAATAATAGCTCTTTATCATTAAGAAAGCCAACAAAGCCATATATGATTGAGCTTTCAAACTCAGAGATTTTATCTATAGAGACAAACAACAGAACAATTTGGCATCCAAATGTTGTTTTCTATGATAATGAATTAAATATTTTAAGAGTTTTTGAAAAAGAGAAAAGATATTCTAATTTAAGATTAAATGTTCCTAGTGAGGCTAGGTTTGTTAAAATTGATGATTTTTATGCCCTAACAAATATAAGAAATGGGCTTAATATTACTAAGGAGTAATAAGATGTTTGATGAAATTGAATTTGAAAGAATGAAAAGACTTCCAAACTATGTATTTGCAGAAGTTAATGCTATTAAAATGGAAGCTAGACGTGCTGGTGTTGATGTAATAGATTTTTCTATGGGAAATCCAGATGGAGAGACTCCAAAACATATTGTTGATAAATTAAAAGATGCAGCTAGTAAGCCAAAAAACTATGGATATAGTGCTAGTATTGGAATATATAAATTAAGACTTGCTATTTGTAACTGGTACAAAAGAAAATATAATGTAGATTTCTTAGACCCAGATAAACACGCTTGTGCAACAATGGGTTCAAAAGAGGGTTATGTTCATTTAGTTCAAGCTATTGTAAATGTTGGAGATGTTGCTGTTGTTCCAGATCCTACTTATCCAATTCACTCTTATGCTTTTATGCTAAATGGTGCAGCTATTCATAAATTTGAGTTAGTATTTGATAATGAGTTTAAAGTAGATGAAGAGTTGTTTTTTAAAAATCTTCAAAAAACAATTGATGAGTCAATTCCAAAAGTAAAATATGTAGTTGTAAACTTCCCACACAATCCATCTTGTGCAACTGTAACTCCTGAGTTTTATACAAAACTTGTAGCTATGGCTAAAAAAGAGAGATTTTATATAATCTCTGATATTGCGTACGCTGATATTACATTTGATGGATATAAAACTCCTTCAATTTTCCAAGCCAAGGGTGCTTTAGATGTTGCTGTTGAGTGCTTTACATTAAGTAAATCATACAATATGGCTGGATGGAGAGTTGGTTTTGTTGTTGGAAATGAAAAACTTGTTGGTGCTTTAAAAAGAATTAAATCATGGCTTGATTATGGAATGTTTGCTCCAATTCAAATTGCAGCAACAGTTGCACTTGATGGTCCACAAGATTGTGTTGATGAGATAGTTGCTAAATATGAAAAAAGAAGAGATGTTATGCTTCAAGCATTTGCTGAAGCTGGTTGGGTTATGGATAAACCAAATGCATCTATGTTTATTTGGGCAAAAATTCCTGAAAAAGCACAACATTTAGGAAGCTTAGAGTTCTCTAAACAACTTCTAAGAGAGGCTCAAGTTGCAGTTAGCCCTGGAATTGGATTTGGTCACTATGGTGATAAATATGTAAGAATTGCACTAATTGAAAATGAAAAAAGAATTAGACAAGCTGCAAAAAATATAAAAAGATATTTAAAAACATTAGAGTAAAAAATTATTAGAATATTAGATTCCTTTTAAATAGGAACTAGTCAAAAGGATAGGTAAATGCTTAAAGTTGGAATTATTGGTGTTGGAACAGTTGGAACAAGTGTTGCAAATATTTTAATAGATAATAAAAATATTATAACAGCACGAGCTGGAGTTGAGATTGTTCCACACATTGGTGTAGTTTCAAATTTAGATAAAAAAAGAGATGTTAGTATTAAATTAACTACAGATATAAATGAAGTTTTAGAAGATGATAGCATTGATATTGTAGTTGAGCTTATGGGTGGAATTGAAAAACCTTATGAGATTGTAAAAAGAGCTTTAGAAAATGGTAAAGCAGTAGTTACAGCAAATAAAGCACTTCTTGCTTATCATAGATATGAGCTACAAGAGCTTGCAAGTGATACGCCATTTGAGTTTGAAGCTGCAGTTGCTGGTGGAATTCCAA
This sequence comes from Aliarcobacter sp., assembly GCF_041672065.1. Lineage (NCBI taxonomy): Bacteria > Pseudomonadati > Campylobacterota > Epsilonproteobacteria > Campylobacterales > Arcobacteraceae > Aliarcobacter > Aliarcobacter sp. The sequence continues at coordinate 27,917 of NZ_JBAZAH010000008.1, forward strand.
TAATAAATGCTTTAAGAGATGGTTTAAGTGCAAATAATATCAAATCTATTCAAGGAATTATGAATGGAACTTGTAACTTTATGCTTACAAAAATGATAAATGAGGGTGCTAGTTATGACCAAATTCTAAAAGAGGCTCAAGAGCTAGGTTATGCAGAAGCAGATCCTACTTTTGATGTAGGTGGATTTGATACAGCTCATAAACTTTTAATTTTGGGTTCAATTGCTTATGGAATTGATGTAAAACCTGAGGAGATTTTAATTGAAGGTATTCAAAACATCTCTAAAATTGATATAGAGTTTGCAAAAGAGTTTGAATACAATATAAAACTGCTTGGAATTGCAAAAAAAGTAGGAAATGAAATAGAGTTAAGAGTTCATCCTGTTTTAGTTCCTCTTGATAAGATGATTGCAAAAGTTGATGGTGTTATGAATGGTGTTTCTGTTGTTGGAGATAAAGTAGGGGAGACTATGTATTATGGAGCAGGAGCTGGTGGTGATGCAACTGCTAGTGCTGTTATTGCAAATATAATTGATATTGCTAGACGAGGGAAAGGCTCTCCTATGCTTGGTTTTGAAAAACAAGTAGGAACTCAACCAACTTTAATGGCAAAAGATGATATTAAAACAAAATATTACCTAAGACTTGAAGTAGCTGATAAAAGTGGAACTTTGGCAAAAGTTGCAAAAATATTTGGAGACAATGATATATCAATAGAGAATATGATGCAAAAATCTCTTAAGCGTGAAAAAGCAAATCTACTTCTAACAACTCACACTTGTGTAGAAAAAGATATTAAAAAAGCTATTGATGAACTTGAACACTCAAAGGTGGTTTTAACAAAACCAGCTATGATAAGAATAGAGGATTGATATTAAAGAGTTAAGATTTAAAATCTTAACTCTTACAAAAGCTACTTTCTTTGAGCCTCTACATCAATTTTAATTTTTACCTCTTCAGCAACTGCAACACCACCAAGTTCAATAGCCTTGTTCCATTTTAGACCAAAATCAGTTCTATTTATTTTTCCTTCCATAGAAAAACCAATTTTATCTCCTAAAATAGCTATATCTTCAACCTCTAAAGTTACTTTCTTTGTAACTCCTCTAATAGTTAGATTTCCTGTCATTTTTCCATCATCACCATCTGCTTTATATGATGTCATCTCAAATGTCATTTTAGGAAATTTATCACTAGCAAAGAAATCATCACTTCTTAAATGATCATCTCTTTTTTCAATCCCAGTATAAATTGATGTTGTATCAATAGTAGCTTTCAAATTTTTAAAAGTTCTATTTTTCTCATCAAAATCAATCATAGCATCGTAAGTTTTGAAATTACCATGAACATTTGTAATCATCATATGTTTTACTGTAAATCCTACATTTGAGTGTGCATTATCTACTTTATACTCTGCAGCTCCCAATAAAGCAGTTGCTAATACTAAACTACCTGTTATTTTTGTTAATAAATTCATTTTTGCTCCTTATAGTTAAATAAGTTCAATAATATATGCTTATAGTTAACATAAAATTAATATATTTTAGATGTTGATATTTATAAAAAGTTTTGATTTTAAATTGTATTGTAGTTTAAAAAGATGGGGCATAGCCCCATTAAAAAAGTAGGATTAGAAGCTTCTTCTTGGTCTACTATCTCTTGGCTTATCCTCTCTAGGTTTTGCCTCATTAACTCTTAGAGTTCTTCCTTCTGCTTCTTTACCATTTAATGCTTCAATAGCAGCATTACCAGCAGCAGAATCTTCCATTTCAACAAATGCAAAACCCTTAGATCTTCCTGTCTCTTTATCCATAATAATTTTTGCACTTTTAACTGCACCAAACTTAGCAAATGTTGCTTCTAAATCTTTATCGTTCATTCTGTACGATAAATTACCTACGTAAATGTTCATATTTTTAATCCTTTGAAAAAGTTAGTTATTATGCCTTAATATTTTTTCTAAATCAAGAGTTTTTAAAATTTTTTTCCAAAGCTTTTAAAATTCTTATTTTCACCTCTTCAAAGCCTAAAACAAAAATAATATCATATACAGAAGGTGCTTGTGTAGTACCTGTCAAAGCCAATCTTATTGGTTGAAAAATTTGTGGAAATTTAAGACTTTTTTCTTCTATAAAAGGTTTTGTAATTGCTTCTAATTTTTCAACACTATCAAAAGAGTTTAGATTTTTTTCTAAAAGTTGTAAATACTCTTTTAAAACTTCACTTGTATCATCTTTGATAAATTTTTTAACTCCAGCCTCTTCATATAAAGTAGGCTCATCTTTAATATCTAAAATTGATTTTTTTAGTTCCAATAGTGTGTTTGCTCTTTGTTTTGCAAGGTTTAAAATCTCATCTTTTTTAGAATAATTAGTTAAATCTAAATCAAAAAATTTCAACTCTTCAACTAATCTATCATTTGAAACAGTTTTTATATACTCACTATTTAACCATAAAAGTTTTTCAGCATTATAAGCTGATGCTGATTTATTTATATTTTTTGGATCAAATAGTTCTAGCATCTCTTTCATACTAAATATCTCTTGATCTTTATTTGACCAACCAAGTCTTACTAAGAAGTTTAATAAAGCTTCTGGTAAATATCCTAGTCTTTTATACTCCATAACATCCATAGCACCATCTCTTTTTGAGAGCTTTTTACCTTCTGGATTATTTATCATAGGTACATGATAAAAGTTTGGATGTTTTACACCTAAAGCATTATAAATAACAATCTGTTTTGGAGTATTTGATAAGTGATCATCGCCTCTAATTACATCTGTCATCTCCATTAACATATCATCAATAGTTACAACAAAGTTATATGTAGGCATTCCATTTGATCTTGCAATTACAAAGTCATCAACAAACGAGGCATCAAACTTCATATCACCTTTTACACCATCAACAAATCTAATCTCTCCTGTTTTTGGAGCTTTGATTCTAATAACTGGCTCAATTCCTTCTGGAATTTGTGGTAAAACTTTACCATCTTCAGGTCTCCATGTCTCATCATATCTTGGAGTTTGTTTTGCTGCTTCTTGAGAGGCTCTTAAAGCATCTAACTCATCTTTGCTCATATAACATTTATATGCATTTCCATTTTCAAGTAGTCTGTTTATATACTCTTTATAAATCTCTGTTCTTTTTGATTGATATTCAACCTCTCCATCATAAGATAAACCAACCCAATTAAAAGCTTCTATAATAGCACCCAATGCCTCTTCACTATTTCTTGCTAAATCTGTATCTTCAATTCTAAGTCTAAAAGTTCCACCATTTTTTCTTGCCCATAAATAACTATATAAAGCCGTTCTTAATCCACCAATATGTAAATATCCTGTTGGACTTGGTGCAAATCTTGTAACTGTCATATTAATTCTCCTCATCTTTTTCATTTTTTTTATTATGTATATAAAATCCAATTCCACTTGAAACTACTACTACTACTATAAAAATTAATAAACCTATCTCAAGAATTGCCATTTTCATCCTTTTTAATATCTTTCTCTCTTAATTGTCCACAAGCTGCACTTATGTCTAAACCTTTTGACTCTCTAATTGTACAAATAACACCTTTGCTATTTAAAAAATCTTTAAATCTCATCATATCAGTTTCAAGAGGTCTTTGATATGAAGTTCCAGCATATGGATTAAAATATATTAGATTTACTTTTGCTTGAATTCCATCTAGTAGTTTTACAAGTTTTTTTGCAGCATCTAAACTATCATTTTTATCTTTTATAACCAAATATTCAAACATAACTTTTTTTCTTGTATCAACTGGAAACTCTTTTACAGCTTCAATAATAGATGCAATATTATAAGCTTTATTCATAGGAATAAGCTCACTTCTTAACTCATCATCAACAGCATGAAGTGAAATAGCAAGTTGTATTTGTAAATCTTTAATACCAAGTTTTTTAATCTTGCTTGCAATTCCTGAAGTTGAAACCGTTTGTCTTCTTCTACTTATTGCTAAACCATCAAGTTCTGAGAAAATCTCAACAGCTTTTACAAAGTTATCAAAATTATCAAGAGGTTCACCCATTCCCATATAAACAATATTTAAAGCCTTGTTTTCAGCTATTTCATTATCTCTTTTTATATGAACAATTTGAGCTATATACTCTCCAACTGTAAGATTTCGCACAAATCCACCACGTGCCGTTAAACAAAAACTACATCCAACTTTACATCCAACTTGACTAGAGATACAAACTGTATATTTTTCACTTCTTACAATTTGTCCATCTTCATCAATTTTTTTATCTTTCATCAAAAGTAAAACTGCTTCAATTGTATGATTATCTCTTAATTTAAAAAGATATTTTATGCTTCCATCACTACTTTGCTCTTTTTTTATAACTTTTAAAATATCAATTGGATAGTTTGTTTTTAAATCTTCAATCAACTCTTTTGGAAGATTTTTCATATCTTCATAAGAGTTTGCATATTTTTTATAAAGCCAATTATAAACCTGTTTTGCTCTAAATGATGGCTTTAATATCTCTTTTAATTCATCTAGTGTGTAGTCATATATTGATGACTCATCAAATTTTGCCACTATTTTGCCTCTTTTATTATATTTTTATCTTCTAAATATTTTACTAATCTGTTCATTGCTTCTTTATGATTTTTTATAAAATCACTATGTGCATTCTCATTTGTATAGTTTGTAACAACAAAAATACCAAAAGCTGGTATTTCAAACTCTTTTGCAACACTTAATACAGAAAAAAACTCCATATTTTCAAGTTCGACATTGTATTGTAAAAAATCTTTTGATAAAATTTGATTTGTACTTATATAGTTTGAACTATTTACAATAACTTCACTATTTGTCAAAGCTGTATCAATTCTAACTGCATTATCTATTGGTGTATATGCAAAATTTTGCAAAAAGCTTAACTCTATGTTTGAAGAGTTTTTTGACTCTACAATATCAAAAATATTGTGATTTCCATAACTTCCAGCACTTCCAATAAATAAAATAAACTCAGGTCTATTAAATAGACAAATTTTTGTTAAGTTCATTGCGCTTTCAACCAAACCAACTCCAATTGCTTTTGTAAAAGAAAAGCTCTCTTGTTTTCCTGCACTAACTATCATTTACAATCCAAAATATAATTTGTATTAATTTTAATATTTTGTTCACTTCTTATTGGTGTAATATCCATATTTTCACTATTTGTTGAAAATGCTACAGCTTTTACTCTAGAAAAATTATAATTACCATCTTCATTAATTATTACACTTTTTATTTCACATTTTTTTGAGCTCTTTTTAGATATCTCTTTTGCATAATCTTCAATCCAAAGTATAGATTCTAATCTTAAGTTATCAATAATTTTATTTTGTAATTTTTCACTAACATCCCAAGATAAATTAGATATATTTATTTTTATATCACTCTTTTTTTGACTATCTTTAAATGCCAATAAATCGGATAAAAAACTATTTATTATAGATGAATCTTTTGATTCTACTACAAAATTTATAGTTGCTATAAAACCTTTGAAATATGGCTTATTCTCTATGTACTCATATTTTGGTGTCAAATTATAATTTGTATTTTTTAATGTAATATTTTTTGTATTCTTTAAATAATCATTAAATTTCTCTATCTCTTTATTTGCACTGTTCTCATTTTCTTTTGTAACACTTATATTTACTGTTGATGATAATATATCAGGCTTTAAACTCTTTGAAAAACTATTATTAAAGTTTAATTCATAAGAGAGAGCAAAAATAGGCAAAAGAAGTAGAAGCTTTGATACTCTTTTCATCTATAACCTAACATTTACATTATTCTCTTTTAGATATTTTTTTAACTCCATAATATCAACCTCTTTAAAGTGAAAAATTGAAGCAGCCAATGCAGCATCAGCACCAGCTTCAAAAGCATCTTTAAAATGTCTCATATTTCCAGCTCCACCACTTGCAATTACTGGAATATTTACAATTTTTGAAATCTCTTTTGTAATTTCTAAATCAAAACCACTCTTAACTCCATCTGTATCCATAGAAGTTAATAAAATCTCTCCAGCACCTCTACTTTCTACCTCTTTTGCCCAAGAAATTGCATCAAGTCCTGTATCTTCTCTTCCACCTTTTACAAAAACATGGTATGAACCATCTGATACTTTTTTAACATCAATTGCCACAACAATACATTGGCTTCCAAATCTTTTAGCTCCATCATCTATTAAGTTTGGAGTTTTAACAGCACTTGAATTTATAGAGATTTTGTCACAACCAACATTTAATAAAGCGTAAATATCATCTAAATTTCGTATTCCTCCACCAACAGTTAGTGGAATAAATACCTCACGTGCAACATTTTTAACAATATCTACAATAGTTCCTCTATTTTCTACACTTGCACTAATATCTAAAAATGTTAACTCATCAGCGCCTTCATCGTTGTATCTTTTTGCAATTTCAACAGGATCTCCTGCATCTTTTAGACCTACAAAGTTTACACCTTTAACTACTCTTCCATTATTTACATCCAAACATGGGATTATTCTTTTTGTTAGATTATTCAAGTAAAATTCCTTAAAAATTAGTAATAAATATTACCTAAATGTAAGTTAAAAAAAGATATACTCCCAACTTGATGGAAAAAGTAAAAGCAAAAAAAGAGTTTGGTCAAAACTTCTTAAAAGATAGTACCGTTTTAGATAAAATCATCCAATCGATGCCCCATAACAATAATCATATTGTAGAAATTGGGCCTGGCTTAGGTGATTTAACTAAGAACTTAGTTAAATACAAAGATGTGACAGCTTATGAGGTTGATACCGATTTAATCGGTATCTTAAAGTCGAAATTTGCAAAAGAGATAGAGAGTAATAGATTCACCCTTAAACATATAGATGTTTTAAGAGCTTGGGACGAGCTGAAATCTTTACATGATGGTAAATATGATTTAATAGCAAACTTACCATACTATATCGCAACAAATATTATATTAAGAGCTTTTGAAGATGAACTTTGCGAACACATTATTGTAATGGTTCAAAAAGAGGTAGCAGAGAAATTTACTGCAAAAGTAAATGATAAAGAGTTCTCATCTTTAGGGATAATTACTGAACTTATCTCTAAAGATTCAAGAATTCTTTTTGATGTTCCACGTGAAGCATTTGACCCAATGCCTAAGGTTACATCTTCAATTCTTTATATAAAAAAAGATTTAACTAAAAAGATTGATAAGGATTTAAATAGATTTCTAAAAGTTTGTTTTGTGCAACCAAGAAAAAAACTATCAAAAAATCTAAACTCAATCTTAGATAAATCTCAAATTGAGACTCTATTTGAAGAGTTATCAATAAACGACAATCTACGACCTCATGAACTTTCATCATCTTTGTATAGCCAAATGCATACAAAGGTAAAAGAATGGAAGAGATAAAAAAAGAAGAAAATAGCACTACACAACAAGAAACTTCTTTAGTTGAAGTTAAAAAAAGAGAGTTTAAACCAAGAGCTCCTAGACATCAAAATAACAAAGAAAATCAAGAAAACAGTGGCTCAATTGAGCAAGATGGTGATAAAAAACCTCATTTCAAAAAGAGAAGACCAAATAATAAACCTAGATTTATTAATAAAGATATGCCAACAAGTGGTGATGGATGGACAAATGATCTTAAAAAATCTTATCTTATAAATGAAAAAATTCATAAAGATAGATTAAATCCTCACTATAAGCTCAATTTAAACACAAATGCCAAACTTAGAATTACTCCACTTGGTGGATTAAATGAAATTGGTGGAAATATGATGGTTGTAGAGACTGAAAATGAAGCAATCGTTGTAGATGTTGGTATGAGTTTCCCTGACGGTGAGATGCATGGAGTTGATATTTTAATTCCAGATTTCTCATATCTTAGAGAGATAAAAGATAAAATTGTTGCAGTAATTATTACTCATGGTCATGAAGATCATATTGGAGCTATGCCATATCTATTTAAAGAGATGCAGTTTCCTATTTATGGATCTGCACTTCCTTTGGAGATGATTGGTTCAAAATTTGATGAGCATAAAATGAGAGAGCATAGATCACTATTTAGAGCTATTTCAAAAAGAGTTCCTATTAAAATTGGAAATGATTTTGAGATTGAGTGGATGCATATTACTCACTCTATTATTGACTCATCTGCAATTGCAATTAAAACAGCCGCTGGAACTATGATTCACACAGGTGATTTTAAAATAGATCACACACCTTATGATGGATTTCCAACAGATATTCACAGACTTGCTCACTATGGAGAAGAGGGGGTTTTAGTTTTAACATCTGATTCAACAAACTCTCATACTCCAGGGTTTACAAAAACAGAGAAAGCTGTTTCTCCTACTTTTGAAAGAATTTTTTCAACAGCAAAAGGAAGAGTTATTATGAGTACATTCTCTTCAAATATTCACAGGGTTGCTCAAGCTATTGAAAAAGCTTTAAAATATGGTAGAAAAATCTGTGTTATTGGTAGATCTATGGAAAAAAATTTAGATATTGCTATGAGCTTAGGATATGTAAAATTCCCTAAAGATCAATTTATTGAAGCACATGAAGTTGGTAAATATAATGATAATGAAGTAATGATAGTGACAACAGGAAGTCAAGGTGAATCAATGAGTGCTCTATATAGAATGGCAATTCATGAACACAGACATATAAAAATAAAACCTGAAGATCAAATAATATTATCTGCAAAAGCAATTCCTGGAAATGAGGGAAGTGTATCTGAGATAATAAATCATCTACTAAAAGCTGGAGCAAATGTTGCATATCAAGATCATACTGATATTCATGTTTCTGGACATGCTGCTCAAGAGGAACAAAAGCTTATGCTAAGACTTGTTAAGCCTAAGTTCTTCTTACCAGTTCATGGAGAGTATAATCATGCTTTAAAACACGCACAGACAGGAATTGATTGTGGAATTTTAGAGAGAAATGTATATATTATGAGTGATGGTGAACAAGTTGAAGTAACTCCAAAATATCTTAAAAAAGTAAGAGCTGTAAAAAGTGGTAAAGTTTATATTGATAATCAACTAAATCATAAAATATCTGATGATGTCGTAATAGATAGACAAACAATGGCAAAAGAGGGTATTGTTATGATTGTTGCCCAAATAAATGAAAATGATAGAACAGTTGCTGGTAAACCAAAAGTTGCATCATTTGGACTTCTTTCAGATAGTAAACAAGATAGAAATTTTGAAAAAGAGATTGAAGATATTTTAGCTGTATTCTTAGCCAATGCAAAACCAGGAATCTTTAAAAATAGTAGAATTTTAGAAGATGAGCTTAGAAAAGTTGTTAGAAAACATTGTGTAAGAAAATACAAAAAATACCCAATGATCGTTCCTACTATATTTGTTCAATAAGGAAATAAAATGAACTATAAAGAGATAGTAAAAGATGTTTTACTAACTGAAGCTAAGGAGTTAGAGTTAGCTTCAAACTCTATTTTTTTTGAGATAGAAGAGATTGTTGAATTAATTGTAAAGTCTAAAGGTAAATTAATTGTAACTGGCGTTGGAAAATCTGGTCTAGTTGGTGCAAAAATTGCTGCAACACTTGCAAGTACAGGAACTAGCTCATTTTTCTTACATCCAACAGAGGCTATGCATGGAGATTTAGGAATGATAGGAAAAGAGGATATTGTTCTTGGAATCTCTTATAGCGGGGAGAGTGAAGAGCTAATTCAAATCTTACCTCATTTAAAGAGATTTAATATTCCACTAATTGCTATGGCAAAAAATCCTAACTCAACTTTAGCTAAATATGCAGACTATTTTATAAATATAGCTGTTACAAAAGAGGCTTGTCCTCTTGATACTGCTCCAACTTCATCAACTACTTTAACTATGGCTATGGGTGATGCTCTTGCTGTATGCCTTATGAAAAGAAGAGATTTCAAAAAAGAGGATTTTGCCTCTTTTCATCCAGGTGGAAGCCTTGGAAAAAAACTTTTTGTGAAAGTAAATGACCTTTTAAGAAAAGATAATTTACCTATAGTTTCACGTGAAACTATTTTAAAAGATGCAATTATTACAATGAGTGAAGGAAGATTGGGTTCAGTAATTATTGTTGATAAAGATGAAAAAGTTGTTGGATTATTAAGTGATGGTGATTTAAGAAGAGCACTTATGAAGTCTGACTTCTCTATAGATTGCACAGTTGAAACTATTGCAACAATGAATCCTAAAACTTTTGAAGATGAAAATCTTTTGGCAAGTGATGCTTTACAAATTATTGAAAACTATAAAATTCAACAATTAATTATCACAGATAAAAATAAAAAACTTCTAGGAGTTTTACATATCCACGATTTATTAGAGGCTGGTATAAAATGAAAAAAGAGTTAGATAAAAAAGAGCCTTATGAAATTATGAGATTAAATAAGTTTATATCTCATAATAGTGGCTATTCAAGAAGAGAAGCCGATACTCTTATTGCTGAAGGTAAAGTTAGAGTAAACAATAAAGTTGTAAGCAATTTAGCTACAAAAGTAAAAACAACAGATAAAGTTGAAATTGGTAAAAAAATAATCAAAGAAGATAAAAATAGAATGTACACTGTAATCGTTTACAATAAACCAAAAGGTGAAATTGTAAGCAAAAGTGATCCTCAAGGAAGAAGAACTATTTATGATAGCTTAGAGAGCAAATATAAGCACTTTATGAGCGTAGGGCGACTTGACTATGCTAGTGAAGGACTTTTGCTTTTAAGTGACAGTGTAGAGGTTGTAAATGCACTAATGCATTCAAATTTAGAGAGAGTCTATAAGATTAAAGTAAATGGTTTTATAACTCCTAAAGTTGAACAAGCTATGCAAAGTGGAATTACAATTGAGGATGCAACAAAAGGTGCATATAAAAATACAAAGATAAAATCAATGAATTTTGCTCCATTTTTAGCTTATGATATACAAACAAATACAGAGAAAACTTCTAAAATAAAAGTTGTAATAAATGAGGGTAAAAATAGAGAATTAAGAAGATTTTTTGCACACTTCGGACTAACTGTTATGGATCTTAAAAGATTAGAGTATGGAGGAGTTAGCCTCAATAACCTTCCTAGTGGAAAATCAAGATTTTTGACAAAAGAGGAGTATAAAAATCTTAGAATTTTCCTAAATGAAGAGAATAATGACTGATTTGTCAAATAGATACAGACCAACAAATCTTGAAAATTTTGTTGGTCAATCCCATATAATTGGTAAAGATAAAGCACTTTATCAACTTATTAAAAACAAAGAGATTCCACATCTATTTTTTTATGGAAAACCTGGAACTGGAAAAACTACATTAGCTAAAATCATTGCAAAAGAAGTTGGAACAGATTACTACTACTTTAATGCAACAACATTTAAAATTGAAGATTTAAGAAAGGTATTTGAAAGATATAAAAATAGTTTTATTAAGCCTTTAATTTTTATTGATGAAGTTCATAGATTATCAAAAAATCAACAAGAGGTTCTTCTTCCAATAATGGAAAACTATGATGCAACTATAATTGGAGCAAGTACAGAGAATCCTTTTTTTACTTTAACATCTGCTATTCGTTCAAGATCATTTTTATATGAGTTTTTACCATTTACTTATGATGAGATGGAAAATATTTTGAAGAGTGTTTTAAAAGATATTGATATTAATTTATCAAGTAAAGTTAAAGATTACTTGATATATTCAAGCTCTGGAGATGCCAGAGCTATGCTTACTCTATTAAACTTTGCATATAAAGTAAATCAAAATATTTCAATAGATACTTTAAAACAATTAAGAGCAAATGTAATAGGAGATGGTGTAAGTTCTAGTAGTTCGCACTATGATTTAGCAAGCGCAATGATTAAATCTTTAAGAGGTTCAAATATTGATGCATCTTTATACTATATGTCAAGATTAATTGATGGTGGGGAGAGTGTTGATTTTATAACTAGAAGATTTGTAATTTTTGCAAGTGAAGATATAGGAAATGCAAATCCAAATGCTTTAAATCTTGCAACAAGTACAATGCTAGCTTGCAATAAAATAGGCTATCCAGAATCTAGAATTATTTTAGCTCAATGTGTAATATACCTAGCCTCTAGCCCTAAATCAAATAGTGCGTATAAAGCTGTAAATAAAGCACTTGAACTGATTAAAAATGGTAAAATATTAGATATTCCAAAACATTTAGATTCACAACATATTGGATACCTATATCCCCATGATTTTGGTGGTTATGTAGAGCAAGAGTATTTAAAAGAGGATTTGAAACTTTATGAAAATCTAAATATTGCTTATGAAAAAACTCTAAATGAGTGGATATCAAAGATAAAAAATATAGCGAAATAGGAGAAGATTATGGAGTATTACAGTTGGATATTAAGTTTACATATAATAGCAGTTTTATCATGGATGGCAATGCTATTCTATCTTCCAAGACTTTTTGTTTATCATATTGAAAATATTGATAAAAAAGAGTTTGTTGAAGTTGTAAAAATTCAAGAGTTTAAAATATATAAATATATTGGTCATCCAGCAATGTGGGTAACAATATTTAGTGGAGTAGCAATGATTAGTTTAAATCCAGCACTTCTTACTCAAGATTGGTTTATTGCAAAGATATTTATGCTTATTTTACTTGTAGCTTACTCTTTATCTTTAGAGTATTATAGAAAGGCTTTATCTGAAGATAGATGTAATAAAAGTGGTAAATTTTTTAGAATGTACAATGAAATGCCCACAATGTTAGCTATTTTAATAGTTACTTATGTAATTACTAAAAACTTCTCAATACTTTTTTCATTTATAATTATTGCACTATTTGCGTTTATCTCTTATATGATTTTAAAACCTAAAAAGGTTAAATCATGAAATTTGAAAAATACTACCTTTTGGATACAAATATCCTTTTAGAAGATGCTACAAATATCTTTAAACTTAGTGATGAATCAAAGAATTTAATTATCTTAACAGAGACTGTTTTAGATGAGATTGATAGCAAAAAGAGTGGTTTTGATGAGATTAACTTTCAAGCTAGAGAGTTTGCAAGAATACTTGAAAATTCAAATATTATTGAATCAATAAAATATCAAGATAAAAAAATAGTAAGATTAAAGATAAAAAACAGATATGAAACCATCATAGATATAGTTTCAAAAGATGAGTACATAGTATCTAGCAAAAATGTATCAAGTAATATTTTAAATGATAGAAAGATACTTGAATTAGCTGTTGAGATAAAAGATTACTACAAAACAGAAGTTATTTTTATATCAATGGATATTATGGCAAGAACAAGAGCTGTAAGTTTGGATTTAAAAACTGATGCACTTCATGGTAAAGACAATATAGAGTTTAATCAAAAATTTATTAAAGAAATTGATATAAACTTCGAAGATTTGGAGTTTATAAACAATCAAAATATATCAAAATTTGATAAAGAGTATAAATCAAGTGATTACTCATATTGCTTTAAAGTTAAAAATTCAGATCAAATAGTTTTAGCCTCTATTCAAAATAAAAAAATAGTTATTTTAGATGAAGAAGAGGTTAGAAATCAAACAATAACACCTCTTAATAAAGAGCAACTATTTTTTTCAAATGCAATTATGACTCACTTTTTCAATGTTTTAATTGTTGAAGCAAAAGCAGGGAGTGGAAAAACTCTTTTGGCTTTAAGTGGAGCATTGAAACTAGTACGCCAAAAACATTTTCAAAAAATTATATATATAAGAAACTCAATTGAATCTTTAGATAAAGGTGAAGATGTTGGATATTTACCAGGTCTTGAAGAGAAATTTAGAATATATAATCACCCTTTAATGGATAGTTTAGATTATATAATTAGAAGTGAGCACAAAAAAAGAAGAAATAAAAAATCTGATACTGCTTACACACCTCTTGAAGATAGTGAAGTAACAGCAAGAATTGAGCAGATGATTTCAAACTACGGTATTGAGACTATGTGGGTTGGAGAGATGAGAGGAAGAACTTTATCAAATAGTTTTATAATTATTGATGAAGCTCAAAATATGTCCAATAAAACAATGCAAATGGTTCTGTCAAGGGTTGATAACTCTTGCAAAGTTGTAATTTTGGGTTCAAATAAACAAATAGATAATTTCTATGTAAACAGATATACAAACTCATTAACAACTCTTTTAAAATCTACTAAAAATGAGAATAATTTTGTAAATATTTTTGCAATAAAACTTGAAAAGGTATTAAGAGGTCCAATTACAGAGTGGGCCGAATCAATTTTTTAATAAACTATTTTAAAACCTAAACTTAAAATATTGTGTTATAATACATAATATTTTTTGTAAAGGAATACAAAATGTCTTTAATCCAGTACACTTCAGATGAAATGTTCTCAGCAACTGATTTAGTTAGAAAAAATAAATATATTTTTGACAAAATACAATCAAAAGAGATTCAAAAAGCTATAATTTTGAGAGATGGTAAACCATCTGCAATAATATTTGATTTTACAGAGTATGAAAAAATCATGAAAGAGTATTTAAGTTTAAAATCAAATACAACTGGAAAAACTTCTGATAAAATAGAGAAAATAAACAAAATTGGTGATAATGAAATTTCACAAGATGATTTTCAAATTGCTTTAAAAGAGATTGAGAAGTTATCAGCTAATAGTGAATCAAAACTTGATAATGAATTAGTTGAAACAAATCAAAAATTGAATGATTTTTGGGAAAAATAGTAGATGTTTCACGGGAAACATTTACTATTTATAGATAGACTCTCTTATACCACAAAGAGAATATAAATATTGAATATAAATGTTGTTTAAATTTATTTGAACTTGCTAGATTAAATATATGTTTTAAATAATCATCATTAAATAAATCTGTATTTTTATTAACTTCTAAAATAACTTCTAAAATATAAATTCCAAATTCATCTTGAAGCCACTCATTAAATGGAGAATTAAAACCTTTTTTTGTTCTATTTATAATTTCAACTGGAATATGATTTTGAGCAATTTTCTTAAGCAAATATTTGTTTGTATCTCCCATTTTCAGACTACTATCTATACTAAAAACATATTTTAATATATCATTATCCAAAAAAGGTGTGTGTAATTGCAAATTATTTGCTTTTGTAACTCTATAAGTTTTTGTTAAAACTGCATTTGAAACCCAAATTTTTAAATCTGTATAGCTCATATTATCTATAAAATCCTGTTTTGATGTTTCACCTTTAAATGTTGGAACTTTTTTAAATAACTTTCTTTTTTGAATATCATTGAAAACTTCACCAAATGAGTTATAAATAGTCTCTTTTTTTACAACTCTTCTTAAATATTCACTCTCTTTTGTGTTGTTTTGTAGTGCTCCTATTATCTCATCTAAAAAATCAAACTGATTTTTAGTCAAAGATTTTTGAAAATTATAGTATCTTAAAAATTTTGAATAGTTATCGTAACCAAAAAATAGCTCATCAGCTCCTTCTCCAGATAAGATATCAGTAGCACCAAACTCTTTAACACCCTTTAATAAGATATTTAAAGGAGTTGATGCACTATCAGCGTGAGGTTCATCAAAATTATCAAGTGAACTATAGAAATTATCAATATAAGTTTTTTTATTTAAAATAACTTCATGATGATTTGAATTTATAAAATTTGAAGTAATTTTGGCATATGGAAGTTCACAATAGTTTTTAAACTCACTATAACCAATTGAGAATGTATCTATTTTTCTTCCAGAAATCTTAGTATAAATTGATGCAATCAAAGAGCTATCAACTCCTCCACTTAAAAGTGAGCTAGGAGAGTTTTTAAGACGCTTTTCAATACTTGAATATAAAAGCTCTTCTAAACTCTTTAAGGCTGTATTTTCATCATTTATGGCTTTATATGTGTTGATTTTATAATATCTTTTTTTGATTAGCTCTTTATTTAATTCATATACAATATAGGTACTATCTTCTAGTTTATAAATATCTTGATAAAAAGTATCCTCGCCAAAAGTAGAAAAATATTGAATATATTTACTTAAAGCAACTTTATTCATTTTTGGTATATTTGATAAACTATTTAATATATCTCTTATTTGAGTTGAAAAATAGAATTTATCCTCTTTTATATAGTAGTATAAAGGAATATTACCAAATCTATCTCTAGCACAAAAATATCTATTATCTCGCTTATCATAAATACAAAAAGCAAAAATTCCATCAAGTTTTGTTAAAAAATCATATTTATACTTTAAATAAAAATCTTCTAACAATAAAAGATTATCACTTAAATTAAAAGAGTTTTTATTATATATTTCACCTTCAAAATATATAGTTAATAGTTCTGTATCTAATTTTTTCATATAAAATACTCAATAATCTCTATATAAAAATGTAAAATTCCTACAAAAATAGCAGATGAAACTAAAATTGTGGCTGCAACTTCACTTGGCTTAGTATTATAAACAACAGAAAAATTTACATTATTTACTGCTAGAGGCATCATTAGCTCCATAATTAAAATTGATGCTATCATAGAATTTAAATTTGTAAATCCTACAATAACTACAATACCTACAACTGGAAGTAGAATATGTTTTGCAAAACTTATTTGTAGGGATAATCTCCAAGGAATTGTTTTAACCTTCACACTATACAAATATGTTCCAAAAATGATTAATTGAAGAGTTAAAGATGTATAAGCTCCCATTTCTAAAGCAAAATCAAACTCCTTTGGAATTTTAAACTCAAAATAGTTAAAGGCTAAAGCAAAAATTGCAAACCAGATAACTGGAATTTTAAAGATAGATTTAACTGAATCTTTAAAATTAAACTTATCTCGTGCAAAAAAATAGATAGATATTGTGTACATAAAAAATATATTTGCAATATTGATTATACTTGTATAAGGAACTGATTCAACACCAAATAAAGCAATTCCTAATGGAATTCCTAAGTTTCCTGTATTTCCTATTAATGCTGTTGCTAAAAAAATATTTTCATCTGTTTTTGAAGAAAATAAGAATTTTGAGTACATAAGCATAAAACTAAGAGAAATTAACATTGATAAAAGAAAAAATAGTGGAGATAATACAAACTCATAATTAATTGGCTCTTTTGTTAATCCCCAAAAAATCATAATTGGTTGAAGAAAATATAAAGATAGTAGAACTAATGATTTTTCATCTATTTGAGTTTGTAGTCTTTTTTTTGCAAAAAAACCTAATAAAATAAAAAAATATATTGGAAGAACCGAAAAAATAGCTTCTATTTTAAAATCCTAAAAAATATAGTATAAGTAGAAAATCTACTTATACTGCAACTATACCTTTAATCATATAGTAAATTCCTGCAGCTAAAAGAGCTGAAGTTGGAACCGTAATAAGCCAAGCAGCAATAATTCTTTTTACTGCATCTCTTTTAACATATTTTGCACCTTTAGCTTTTTTGAAATCTTTTTTCTCTTGCTTAACTTGTGCTTCAATATCATCGATTTTTTTGAAAAGGTCAACAATTTTAATATAAGTGTTTTTAGTTTTGTCTTTTACAGCCTCTAATTTCGCAAGTTCTTGTTGAGATCTTTCTAAATCTTTTTTATGTTTTTTAAACTTCTCTCTAATATCTTGAACAAATTTTTTCTCAGTAATATCTATAGCCTCTCTTAAAAAACCAACTCCAAATACACCACCAATTGCAATATGAGTTGAAGATACAGGAAGTCCTAATTGACTAGCAAAAATAACTGTAACTGCTGTTGCAATTGCAACAGAGAAAGCTCTCATTTGATCAAGTTCAGTTATCTCAGTACCAACAGTTTTAATAAGTCTTGGGCCATATAAAACTAAACCAATAACAATACCAATTGCACCAACTAACATAATCCAAAAAGGAATGCTCGCACTAACCCCTGCTGTTCCTCCTGAATTTACTATTGCATCATTAATAGCAGCTAGTGGTCCAATTGCATTTGAAACATCATTTGCACCATGAGCAAAAGATAATAAAGCAGCACCAAATATAAGTGGAATAGTAAACAAAGTATTGATACTTGCTCTATCGTTTGTTAGATTTTTAGATGTTTGTGATACATATCTTTTCATTAAAAAATAAGAGACTACAGCAAATAATATACCAATAAATGAAGCTCCCCAAAAACCTATGTTTATTAGCTGTTTTAAACCCTTTAAAATTAAATAAGTTGTAAATGCCCATGTCATAATAGCAATTAAATATGGAACAAACTTATTAGCTTGTTCCAACATATTTTCTCTAAAAATAATCTGTTTTTTTATAAAAAATAGAAATGCAGCAGCTACAATTCCACCTAAAACTGGAGATATTACCCATGAAGATGCAATTTCAGCTAGGCTACCCCAATTTAGAATAGCAAAACCAGCACTTGCAATTCCAGCTCCCATAACTCCTCCAACAATTGAGTGAGTTGTTGAAACAGGTGCTCCAATAGATGTGGCAAAATTTAACCAAATAGCAGCTGCTAAAAGTCCAGCTGTCATAGCCCAAATAAATGAATTTGTATCACTTATCAAAGCCGGATCTATAATACCGCTTTTAATAGTATTTACAACGTCTCCTCCGGCAATAATTGCACCAGCACTTTCAAAAATAGCTGCAATTATAATTGCACCTGTTAAAGTTAAAGCTTTAGCTCCAACTGCTGGTCCAACATTGTTTGCAACATCATTTGCACCAATATTTAAAGCCATGTAAGCCCCAAAAATTGCACCAATAATTAAGAAAGTATTATCAGGAACTGTACCATGAGAAGAGTATGTCCAAAGAAAAACTGCTAGTAAAAATAGCAAAGAGAGAGTTAATTTAGCAAAACTTGAAAGAGACTTTTCGGTGGCACTTTCAATGGTCTTTATAGTTTTAATATCCATAAAATTTCCTTGTAATCAAATTGTAATAATAAGGGATTATATAATAAATACCCTTATTAAAATATTTTATGGGAAACTCTTTTTAATCAGCTCTTCTACTTCTAGGAGATCTATTTGATCCTGATCTCTCTTTAGAACCACTTGAGCTTCTTTGTCTTGACCTTGAAGCTCCAGCACCTCTACTACTTCTATTGCCTTGACCTCTACCTCTATGTCCTCTTCTATCATCATTTCTATCTGTAACTTTTGATAACATTTCAGTTAATCTTTTTAAATCAACTTCATTTTTACCAATATTGTTATTACCTTTTACATAAGTTTTTGAAGCAATAATTGAAGCTAATTTAAATGCAATTGTTGAAACATCAAACTCTTCTTTTAAACTTTCAACTAATTCAATTGCATAATCTTTTATCTCTTGAGTAATAATAGATTTTTTTAAATCATCTATTT
>NZ_JBAZAH010000009.1:0-43690 GCF_041672065.1 Aliarcobacter sp.
CATTTCCTCAAACACCTGAAATTAGAGAGAATAGAAAGAATTATAAAGCAAATTTAATTTCAAAAGAAGAGTATGAAACTCAAATAAAAAAATATATTGATGATTGTGTAGCATTTCAAGAAGAAATCGGACTTGATATTTTAGTTCACGGAGAGCCTGAAAGAAATGATATGGTTGAATATTTTGGACAATTATTGGAAGGTTTTGCATTTACACAAAATGCTTGGGTTCAATCATATGGAAGTAGATGTGTAAAACCACCTGTTATTTTTGGTGATGTTTCAAGACCAAATGCTATGACAGTTCTTTGGATTAAATATGCTCAAAGTAAAACTTCTAAAGTTATGAAAGGAATGTTAACAGGACCTGTTACAATTTTAAATTGGTCATTTGTAAGAGACGATATTCCAAGAAATGAAGTAACAAAACAAATTGCACTTTGTATTAATAAAGAAGTTGATGATTTACAAAATGCTGGAATTAAGATGATTCAAGTTGATGAAGCTGCATTTAAAGAGGGTTATCCTTTAAGAGCTGAAAATATAAAAGCTTATGAAAATTGGGCAGTTGAAAACTTCCGTTTAAGTGTAAGTAGCGCAAAAGCTAATACTCAAATTCACACACATATGTGTTATAGTGAATTTAATGATATTATAAAAACTATTGAAGCTATGGATGCTGATGTTATCTCTATTGAAACAGCACGTAGTGGAAATAGACTTTTAAAAATCTTTAAAGATGTAAACTATAAACAAGAAATAGGACCTGGAATTTATGATATTCATAGTCCTAGAGTTCCAAGTGTGCAAGAGATGGTAAATCAAATTAAAGCATTAATTGAAGTTTTACCAAAAGAGCAGTTATGGATAAATCCAGATTGTGGATTAAAAACTCGAAAATGGCCAGAAGTTAAAGAGAGTCTTAAAAATATGGTTGAAGCTGTAAAAATTGTAAAAAATAGCTAAAAATAAAAAATAGAGTCGATTTGACTCTATTTTTATATATATTTTAAATAATACTATCTATGTAAAAACTACTCTTTAATCAAATTTCGTTAGAATTTGCACAAAATTTTAAAAAAAGATGCCAAATGATTACACTAAACGATATAAAAGATGCCAAAAAAAGGCTAGAAAATACAATATCAAAAACACCACTTATGAAAGCTCCAATTTTAAGCAAAGAAAAAAATGCTCAAATATATTTAAAAGAGGATAACCTTCAAATTACTGGAAGCTTTAAATTAAGAGGTGCATTTAACAAAGTTGCAATGCTTGATAGTGCAAAAAGAGAAGCTGGTGTTGTAGCTGCAAGTGCTGGAAATCATGCTCAAGGATTAGCTTTTGCAGCTCAATATTTTGGTTGTGTTGCAACTATTTTTATGCCAGAAGCAACACCTCTTACAAAAGTGATAGGAGTTAAATCTTATGGAGCAAATGTTGTTTTAACAGGTGAGAATTTTGATGAGGCATACGCAAGTGCTATAAAATTTGCAAAAGATAATAACAAAGAGTTTGTTCATCCATTTGCTGATGATGAAGTCATTGCTGGTCAAGGAACTATTGCCTTAGAGATTTTAGAATCAATAGAAAATATTGATCAAATTATTGTACCAATTGGTGGTGGTGGATTGATTTCTGGTATTGCAATTGCAGCAAAAAGTATAAATCCAAATATAAAAATAACAGGAGTTGTTGCAAGCGGTGCAAAAGGAATGAAAGAGTCTTTTGAAGCTAGAATGCCAATTGATTCAAGTAGTGTTAGAACAATTGCTGATGGAATTGCCGTAAGAGATGTAACTCCAAAACTTCTTGATATTATATTGGAGTATGTTGATGAGATAATTGAAGTTAGTGATAATGAGACTGCAAATGCAATTTTATTTTTACTTGAAAAACATAAATTGATGGTTGAAGGTGCAGGAGCTGTTAGTGTTGCAGCAATTATGCATGATAAAGTTGATATAGCTGGAAAAAAAGTTTGTGCAGTTGTTAGTGGTGGAAATATTGATGTTACAATGCTTTCACTAATCATTGAAAAAGGTTTAATAAAATCTCATAGAAAAATGAATCTAATCGTTACACTTATGGACAAACCAGGTGCTTTAATGAAACTAACAGAACTATTTACAAAATGTTCTGCAAATATAGTTCAAATTGATTTTGATAGAAACTCTTTAAAATTAGAGTTTGGTGAAGCACATGTAACAATTGCCTTAGAGACAAAAGGAAAAGAGCATCAAGAGCAAATAAGTGAAAAATTGAAACAAGAGGGATTTAGATTTAAACAAATTTAGATTAATTTTTTATATTTATAAAGATTTTAGAAAACAAATATTATAATCCTCGCATAATTTAGTAATTGTAGAAAAGAAAAAAGGAAAAAAATGGAAGGAAGACTGTTTACATTTTTAGGTTCTATCGGTGGACACGACCAAGTGTGGA
The DNA here is from genome assembly GCF_041672065.1 of Aliarcobacter sp. Taxonomy (NCBI): domain Bacteria; kingdom Pseudomonadati; phylum Campylobacterota; class Epsilonproteobacteria; order Campylobacterales; family Arcobacteraceae; genus Aliarcobacter; species Aliarcobacter sp. The sequence goes on from NZ_JBAZAH010000009.1 coordinate 2,445, forward strand.
TAATTTTATCTCACTTTGTTTTAGTTATTCTAATTGTATTTGGAGTTTCAAGATTTGCTACTAGAAAACTTCAATTAGTTCCAACTGGTAGTCAAAATGTTATGGAAGCATTTGTTGGTGGTATTGTTGCTATGGGTAGAGACTCTATGGGAGATAAAAATGCAAGAATTTATATGCCACTAATTGGTTCTTTAGCATTAATCATCTTTGTTAGTAATATGATTGGAGTAATCCCAGGATTTGAAGCTCCTACAAGTAACATTAACTTTACAGCTGCTTTGGCTTTAATTGTTTTTGTTTATTACAACTATTTGGGGATTAAGAAAAATGGTTTTGTAAACTATTTTAAACACTTTATGGGACCTATGCCAATATTAGCTCCTTTAATGTTCCCAATTGAGATTATTTCTCACTTCTCAAGAATTGTTTCTCTATCTTTCAGGTTGTTTGGTTCTGTAAGAGGAGATGATATGTTCTTAATGGTTCTATTAATGCTTACTCCATGGATAGTGCCAATCTCTGGTTTCTTCCTTTTAACAATAATGGGTGTTTTACAAGCATTTATTTTTAGTATCCTAACTTATGTTTATATAGCTGGATCTATTATGATGGAAGAAGAGCACTAAGATTTTTTCTTAGTCTACAAAAAAGGTAAGATAGTTTCTATCTTACCTTTTTTTATGCAATTAAACCTCTATTAAATCTATACCACTCTCTTTTAAATATACTAAATAAGCTTTTACATTTTCTGTCTTAAAAATATCACTAATAGCCTTTTTATAATAGTTTACTTGTATTTTATGACTTGATAAAATATCACTTGTAGTTTTATAATCTATAATTGTGTAAAAACTATCTTTATATAATAATAAATCTACTATTTTTAACTCATTTTTGTACATTAAAGATTGTTCGTGAACTTTTAAAGAGTTATTTACTAAGTTCAAAAATTGACTATTTTGTATTAAAAGCTCAACTCTTTTTTCAATAATTTTAAAATCTTCAATAGATAAGTAAGTTAAATATCTACTTTTTGATAGTTGTAATGAGTAATCTAAATCATCTTTTGTAAAATCATTCATCATCTCTAAAGTGTAGTGCGTTGCCAATCCTAAATATTTTGCTTTTAAATAATCATCTCCTAGATTTAAATCCACTTTAATTTTTTGCACTTGTTTACCAAGAAATAAAGCAGAATACTCTATTTTTTCAACACTTTTATCAACTTTTTTCTCGCTACTTTTTTCTAAAGTTCCATCTTTGTAAGATTTTAAATTTAAAATATCAAATACAGATGATTTTGTTTTCTTAAATACAATTAAATTTGATTTAGCTCTAGTTAATGCTACATATAAAACATTTTTTTCATCATCCAAAGATAGACTTTTCTCTTTTTCTAAAGCCTTTTCATACTCTTTATCAAAACTCTCTAAACCAGCAATTTTATAAAAAACTTTATCTATTTGCATATTTTTATAACTAAATAAAAATGAACTTCTATCATGATTTTTTCTTTTTATTCTATCTAGTAAAATAACAGTTTGAAACTCTAAACCTTTTGATTTAAAGATTGTTAATATTTGCACTCCACTATTTTCACTATTTTCAATACTACTTTCAAGCTTGTCAATTCCATAAATAAATTCAACTATATTTTTGAATTTAGTTGTATCTTGCATTAGTTTTACTACATTATCATCTAACAACTCAAAAGAGTTTGCTAGGAAAAAAATAATCTCTTCAACACTCTTTTCTTTAAATTCAAAATTTGTATCCAAAGAGCTATTAATATTTTTCCCAATAATTGCATTAAAATTCTCTTTGTAAATCTCCTCTTTAAAATAGAGATATTTTATTAAGTTTATTACTGCTTTTACATTTTGTGCATTTATAAGTTTTGAACTCATATCTGTACTTATTTTTATATTTGGTAAAACCTTTTTTAAATAGTAATATAGATTTAAAACATCACTATTTGTATAACATAAAATTGCAATATCACTTTGATTTATTCCACTATCTAAAAGTTCTTCAATCTTTTTTGATATATTTAAAAATTTATCATCAAGTTCTAAACTATCATCTTCAATAACCTCAACAAAGCCACCATCTTTTATACTATTTTGAACTTCATAATCAAAGTTATCCAATTTTGTAAAAACAGAGTTTACAAAATCAACTACAACTTTGTTTGACCTATAGTTTGTATTTAAACTATTTAAAGATATTTGACTATTTTGTTTTAATACATAATCAAAAAGCTCTTTATTTCCACCTCTAAATCTATAAATGCTCTGTTTTGGATCTCCAACATAAAAAAATGTCTTAAATTTTTCGCTATTTCCTGAAATTATCTCTTCTATTAGTGGTTTTAATATATTATATTGCAAAATTGATGTATCTTGAAACTCATCTATTAATATGTGATTATAGTTACTATCGAGTCTAAAATATAAAAAGTCTCTATCTATTTTTGAATTTAAAAGCATATAAACCATATTTGAAATATCGTTAAATTCATAGTAGTTTTTTCTTTTATTAAATTCAAATTTAAACTCTTTAAACTTATTAAAAAGTTTAAAAATTTTACTTAAGCTATAACTAGCTCTTACTTTGTAATATTTAAAGAAAAGCTCTTTTAAATTTAAAAACTCATTATTTATAGTCTCATTTGCACACTTTTTAAAATATGAGTAATCAAATAAACTATCTTTTTGTATCCAAGTTTTTAAAAATAGCTCTTCAAAATTTGTAAAATCAACTGCCTTTATTGCACTACTACTTGCTTCACTACAATTTAAAAAATGCTCTTTTATTTTAAAAGAGCATTTTAAAATCTCATCTTTTAATAAATCAATTAAAGAGGAATCAATCTCTAAAGTATCAAACTCTTCATTTTTTTCTATTAAGCTTTTAAACAAAGTAAATAAAGAGTTAAATTTTTTACCCTCATATAGTGAAAAATCAACCAAATCTTTGAAACTACTTTCATCTAAAGAGTTTAAAAAGTGATAACCTAAAAGCTCCTCATCATCACTTAAAATCTCAAAATCATCACTTATTCCAGCATAACCACCAAACTCTTTTAAAATCTTATTTACAAATTTATCAATTGTATATATACTTAAACTAGAGTTTGAAAATAGATTTAATAGACTCTTTTTTTTACTTAAAATCTCATCTTCACTTAAGTTTGAAACTCTTGAAATCTCACCTAAATAAGATTTATCATCTCCTAAAGTTTGCAAAGTATTTAAAACTCTTTGACTCATTTCAGCTGCAGCTTTATTTGTAAAAGTCAAAGTTAAAATCTCATTTGGTTTTGCACCCAATAAAAGTAGTGTAATGTATCGAACAGTTAGTGCAAAAGTTTTTCCACTTCCTGCACTTGCTTTTAATGCTAAATATTTTTCCATAAATAGATTTTACTATAATTCTTTTTTAAAAGCGATTTTAAGATATAATCAAAGCTTTAAAATCTCTAAGGAGTAAAAATTGGCTCAAGCAAATCAAAAAGTTCAAACTCTAATTGATGCTATTCCATACTTTAAAAAATTTTATGGAAAAGTTGTTGTAATTAAATATGGTGGAAGTGCACAAACAAGTGATGATTTAAAAGATAAATTTGCACAAGATATTGTTTTATTAACACTTTTAGGAATAAAACCTATTGTTGTTCACGGTGGAGGAGCAAGAATTACAGAGCTTTTAACAAAACTTGAAATTCCATCATCTTTTAAAGATGGATATAGAGTTACTTGCAAAGATAGCATGAGAGTTGTTGAGATGGTTTTAAGTGGAGAGATAAATAAAAATATCTCTTCGCTATTAAACTATCACGGTGCAAAGGCAATTGGAATATCAGGAAAAGATTCAAATCTTATTAGTGCTGTTGCAAAAGATAATGGAGCTTTAGGATACACTGGAGATATAACTTCAGTTAATGGTGAAATGCTTTTTAAACTAATAAATGAGGGGTTTATTCCAGTAATTGCTCCAATAGCAAATAGTGATGAGCCAAATCACCCTGGATATAATATAAATGCCGATGTAGCTGCTTGTAAAATTGCAATGGCAGTTAAAGCTCAAAAAGTAATATTTTTAACAGATACTATTGGTGTTTTAAATAAAAGTGGTGAGCTAATACAAACTTTAGATAAACAAAGTGTTGAGATATTTAAAAAAGATGGAACAATTGCAGGTGGAATGATTCCAAAGGTTGATTCTTGTATAGAGGCTATTCATAATGGTGTAAATAAAGCACATATTATAGATGGTAGAGTTGAACACTCAATATTACTTGAACTATTTACAAATGATGGTATTGGAACTCAGTTTATTAGAGTTGATAATCCAAATAATGGCGTAGATATTAAAAAATTGTTAGATAATTAAAAGGAATAGAGTAATGAATTTTATAGAGACTAGAGGAAATGATGGAGTAAAACCACTAGAAGTTAGTTTTAGTGAAGCTATTTTAAATCCAAGTAGCTCTTTTGGTGGACTTTATGTACCAAAAGATTTACCAAATTTAGGTGATAATTTTATTGAAAGTCACTTAAACAAAAGCTATAAAGAGCTTGCATTTGATATTTTAAAAGCTTTTGAAATAGATATTGATGATAGTGAAATACAAAAAGCACTTGATTTATATGATAATTTTGATAATCCTTTAAATCCAAGTCCTGTTGTAAAAGTTAAAGATGATTTATATGTAAATGAACAGTATCATGGTCCAACAAGGGCTTTTAAAGATATGGCACTTCAACCTTTTGGAAGTATTTTTAGCTCTATTGCACAAAAAAGAAGTGAAAACTACCTAATACTAGCAGCAACATCTGGAGATACAGGACCAGCTGCTTTAAATACTTTTAGAAATAAAAAGAATATTCAAGTTGTTTGTCTATATCCAGATGGAGGAACTTCTGATGTTCAAAGGCTTCAAATGGTTTGTGAAGATGGAGAAAATCTAAAAGTTTTAGGAATAAAAGGAAACTTTGATGATGCACAAAATGCTCTAAAATATCTTTTAGCTTCAAGTAGTTTTAAAGCAGAGTTGGAAAAAGATGATATTAAATTAAGTGCTGCAAATAGTGTTAATTTTGGAAGAATTATTTTTCAAATAATCTATCACTTCTGGTCATATTTAGAACTTATTCGTCAAAATGCTATTAAAAATGGTGAAAAAATTTATTTAGTAGTTCCTAGTGGTAATTTTGGAAATGTTCTTGGAGCCTATTATGCACAAAAAATGGGGCTTTGTATAGAGAAACTTTTAGTTGCATCAAATGAAAATAATATTTTAACACAATGGATAAACACAGGAGTTTATGATATCAGAGATAAAGCTCTAAAACTTACAAAATCTCCAGCTATGGATATCTTAAAATCTTCAAACATAGAAAGAGTAATTTTTGATCTATTTGGTAGCTTGAGAACAAAAGAGTTAATGGAAGATTTAAATAAAAATAATATATTTACAATGACTCAAAATGAGACAAAAGAGCTACAAAAATATTTTAGTGCTACTTTTAGTAATGATTCATTTGGTAACAAAACTATAAAAGAGTTTTTAGATGCTGGATATTTAATGGATCCTCATACAGCAACTTGTATAAAAGCTTACAATGACCTAAGAGAAAAACCACTAAAAACTGTAATATACTCAACAGCTGAGTGGACAAAATTTTCACCAACGGTTTTAAATGCTTTAAAGCAAGACTCTCATAAATATAGTGATAAAGAGGCTTTAGAAGAGATTAGTACAAAATTTGGTGCTAATTTACCTCAATCTATTAAAAATCTTTTTAATGCCAAAATAAATCACTCTTTAGTAATAAATAAAGAGAATATTGAATCTGAAATAATAAAATTTATTAGAAAATCATAAGATTTTCTAATAATTATAAAAAATAAAATAATCTTACTCTTCTACACATTTCGTTAATCTTTCATTTAAATTTTGATACAAATCAATAACTCTTAAGATTCTTTATACTAAAATCTAGCCTGATTCTAATTTTAAAAAAAGGAAGCCAAATATGTCTAACAATACAAATAGACGAGATTTTATTGGTTACTCATTTGTAGCAGTTGCTGCAGTGGGTGGAGCCGCGTCTCTTTATGGTATGAAAAAGGTGTGGGATCCACTTCCTAGCGTTTTAGCTGGTGGATTCACAAAAATTGATTTGAGTGCATTAAAAGCAGGAGAACCAGAAACATTTACTTGGAGAGGGAAACCTATCTTTGTTTTGAAAAAAACTGCAGATATGGAAGATAATAAAAGAGATTTAGTAGTAGGAAATGATAGATTTACTGTTGCTATAGGTCTTTGTACTCATCTTGGATGTATTCCTGCATGGAAAAAAAATGAGTGGAAATGTGCATGTCATGGTGGAGTGTTTAATGCAAGTGGACAACAAACTTTTGGACCACCACCAAGACCACTTGATTTACCACCATTTGAAGTTGAGGGAAATACTTTAGTTCTTGGAAATGAAGGACCTGAATATAAAAAAATCGCTGAAGCGATGATGGCATAAGGAGCAATAGATGGCAAAATTTGAAAAAGCTAACTCTGTTGGTGAGTGGTTAGACCAAAGATTAAATGTAAAAGCTATTAACAAAGTTATGATGACTGAGTATTGGATTCCAAAAGATATTAACTTCTTATGGGCAATGGGAGTTTTATTAGCTACTACATTTACTATTTTAGTTGTTTCTGGATTATTCTTAATGATGTACTACAAGCCTGACATCAATTTAGCATTTGATTCAGTAAACTATACAATTATGCAAGAAGTTGCTTTTGGTTGGCTATTTAGACATATTCATGGTGTTGCAGCTTCTGTTGTATTCCTACTTATATATATTCATATGCTTACAGGTATCTACTACGGTTCATATAAACAAGGTAGAGAGATGATTTGGATTTCAGGTATGTTACTATTTGTTACATTTAGTGCTGCTGGATTCTCTGGATATATGCTTCCTTGGGGACAAATGTCTTATTGGGCTGCTATGGTTATTACAAACTTATTTGGTGGAGTTCCTGTTATCGGGGATGCACTAGTTGTTTGGATTAGAGGAGACTTTAATGTTGCTGATGCAACACTTACAAGATTCTTTATGTTACATGTATTCTTATTACCAATAGTTATTATGGGTTTAATTGGTTTACACTTCTATACACTAAGAATTCCTCACGTAAATAATCAATCATCTGATGAGATTGATTTTGATGCTGAAGCTGAAAAATATTTAGCTGGAAATAAAAAAGAGTCAAAAGTTATTCCTTTCTGGCCAATCTTTATATCAAAAGATTTAGCAGTTCTTGGAGTATTCTTAATATTCTACTTCTACTTAGTATTCTTCCATTATAGTTTTGCTATGGATCCTGTAAACTTTGATCCAGCTGACCCAATGGTAACACCAGCTCATATCTATCCTGAGTGGTATTTCTTATGGTCGTATGAAGTTTTAAGAGGATTCTTCTTTGATATTGCTGGAATTAAAGCATTTGATCTTGGTTTAATTGCATTTGCATTTGCAAATGGTATTTTCTTTGTACTTCCTTGGTTAGATAGAGATAATAAAATTTTACCAGCTCACAAAAGACCACTATTCTTCATTTGGTTCTGGATTTTAGTTGCAGATTTAATTGTATTAACAGTTTATGGAAAACTTCCTCCAACAGGTGCTAATGCATGGGTAGGATTCTTCGCAGCTGTTATATTTATATTACTGTTTATTCTACTTCCAGTAATTACAAAACTAGATCAAAAAAGAAGAGGATAAGACATGAGAGAATTAAAAATATTAGCAGTAGTAGTAGTATTAACTCTTATTACTTACTGGGGAGTTGAGCCTTTTGCTCACTCACAAATGCATCCAGCTGTATCAAATCCTAATTTTGATTTAGTTCAAGCAGATGCACAGACTTCAAAAGAGTCAATAGAAAAAGCTCAAAAAGCTTTAGATGAAGCTGTTAAAGGTGGAGACGAAAAAGCTATAAATGGTGCAAAAGCTGATTTAGCAAAAGCTATTGAATTTGAGAAAACAATAAATGAATTTTGGGCAAGTAGCAAAGAGGCTATTGAAGCAAAAGGAGATGTTGCAAATGGTCAAATTCTTGTAACTTCAAACTGTACAGCTTGTCATAGTATTGAATCTCAAGGTTTCCCTCAAATTATGGATAATGCAACAACAGCAGCAGCTTATGGTGTTGCAACTCCTGATTTAGGAAGCTCTGGAAAAATTTATACAAAAGAGTTTTTAGTAGGATTTATCAAAAATCCAGCACTTGCATCTAAAGTTTCACATAAATTTGAAGATGGAAAAGTTCATCCAATGCCAGGATATGACTGGATGAGTTCTCAAGAGATTGCTGATATGGTTGCATATTTACAATCAATTGCTCCAAAAGAGATGACAAACAAAGAGGTTTTTGTTGATTCTTGTCAAAGATGTCATGGTTTAAAATATGCTGATATGCAAAATGGAACTATGAGTGCATTTACACCAGATGAAAATATTAAAAACTATATGGGAAAACTTCCTCCTGATTTATCTCAATATATAATTAGTAGAGGACCTGATTATTTAGGTAAATTTATCAATGATCCTCAAAAGCTACTTGAAGGTACAGCAATGCCAAGAGTTGGTTTAACACAAGAGGCTCAAGAGCAAGTTATTCAATATATGGAAGAGATTGGTGCATCTAAAAAAGCAGAAAGAGAAGAGTTAGGACCTAAATTTTTAATCTATTTTGTAATTTTTGCAATTATTGCATTCTTATGGAAAGCAAAACTATGGAGAGATGTTCATTAAGAACATCCTTCTAAATTAGGAGAGAGTAAATGAAATTATTAAAACTACTATTTATTGCGACTTTTGTTACTACATTTTTAAATGCTAGTGATTCAATGCAAAAATCAATGTCAGTTATGGAAAAAGGTATGAACCTAATTCAAAAAGGTTTTTTAAATAATAATCTTGATTTAATTAAAGAGGGAAATAAACTTGTAAAAGAGGGAAATGACCTTTTTTCTGATAAAAAATTAATTGCTAAGTATCTACCAGAAAACAAAAAACATATGGTAAATATTGCAGAAAATGCATCAAAAAGAATTGCTTTAGATGTTGTTGAACTTGAAGAGAGTTTAAAAAATAAAGCTTATATTAAAGCTGCAAACTCTTATTCAGATATGCTAAATGCATGTTCTAACTGTCACTCAATAGTTAGAAATTGGTAAAAATTATAAAAGAGTAGAGATACTCTTTTATAACAATATTTTTGATGCTGCACTTACAATTGCAGTTTCTGATCTTAAAATCAAATTAGAATTAAAACCTACAACAAAATCTTTATTAAAATTACCCTTTTCTCTTTTTGAAAATCCACCTTCACAACCAATAACTAAAGTATCTATTTCATCTTTTTTATCATCTATAAAGTTATTTGAGAAATCAAGAATATATGATTTTGGATTTTGTGTTAAAAAACTATCTAGTGTTTTAGAGATTTCAAGTTTTACAATACTACTTCTTCCACATTGACTTGATGAGTTAATTAATATTTTATTTAATTTTTCAATATTTATTTTAAAATTCTTCTGAGAAAAATCACTATATACAAAAGTTATCTTATCAACACCTATTTCATTTAGTGAAGATATACTTTTTTCAACTGTTTTTGGATCAACAACACACCAAACTAGATGCAGTTTTCTACTATTTTCTATAACTTTTTTTTCACTATTTACTAAAGTTAAAGTTGCACTTTTTTTATTTATCTCTACAATTTTATACAAATATATAAAATCATCTTCTAAGTTTCTAAAATATATCTCATCATCTATTTTATGTCTTCTTGCTTTTATTATATAGTTGTAGTTTTCATCAACTAGCTCTAAGATCTCATTTTTTGAAGATTTATCATAAACAAACTGCATTAAAATACTTTGCTAATAGTATAGACAGCTAATAAAACTGCAATTTCAATAATATAAATCTTCTTTGCATAAATATAAAAATCTTCTTGAAGTTTTATATCTGCAACTTTTATAACCCTTTGTTTCTTATATCTTTTTATCTCAATTACAAGCAAAAAGATTGAAGCTGGAATCATTAAAGCAATTGTAACACTAAAATGATGAGCATAAAAAGCAACTATTGTTCCTGTGTAAATTACAATTGCATTGCTCAAATGATATATTGGTGTCATAAATTTTAATTTTTTTGCCAAAGATATAAAATCTTTTTTTGTCATAACAGAGTATAAATTAAATAACATTATTCCTAAAAAAATATATATCGCATAAATATGTGTTGTAATTGCACTTTGCATCAATTCCATATAGGTTTATCTCACTTTTAAAAATTTTTGCTATTATATCCAACTTATAATAAGTTTATATTTCCAATACTTCATACATTTTTTAGAAATAAAAGGATTTTTTAATATATGAATAATAATTTAAAGAAAAAAGCAGTTGTAATTTTAAGTGGAGGAATGGACTCAACACTTAGCTCTTATATAGCAAAAAATAGTAATTATGATTTAATTGCAGTTCATTTTAATTATGGACAAAGAACTCAAGATAGAGAATTAAAGGCATTTAGAGATATTTGTAAAGAGTTAAATGTTTTAAATAAATATGAGATTGATATTCCATTTTTTTCTCAAATTGGAGCTAGTGCTTTAACTGATAAAACAATAGATGTACCAGTAGATGGGATTGAAAAAGGTGTTGTTCCAATTACTTATGTTCCATTTAGAAATGGTATTTTTTTAAGTATCGCAAGTGCAATTGCTGAAAAAGAAGAAGCAAGTACCATGTATATTGGAGTTGTGCAAGAGGATAGTTCAGGTTATCCAGATTGTAGTGATAGTTTTATTCAAAAAATGCAAAATGCTATAAATGAAGGGACAAAAGAGGATACTAAAATAGAGATAATAACTCCTCTTGTTCATTTAAGTAAAGCTCAAATTGTAGAAGAAGCTATAAAATTAAATGTTCCACTAGAACTTACTTGGTCTTGCTACAAAGAAGAAGATAAAGCTTGTGGAGTTTGTGACTCTTGTAGGCTTCGATTAAATGGATTTAAAGAGGCAAATCAAAAAGATTTAATACCATACAAGGAGAGTTAAATGTGGGAAATTTCAAAAGAGTTTGACTTTTGTTATGGTCATAGAGTTTGGTCACAATCATTAAATGTTGAATTCTCACTTGATAGCTGCTTAATGTGTAGGCATCTTCATGGACACCAAGGAAAAGCAATTGTATATCTAAAGTCTGATACTCTAAAAAGTGGAATGGTTACAGATTTTAAACACTTAAATTGGTTTAAAAAATTTTTAGATGATGTTATTGATCATAAGTTTATAATAGATATAAATGATCCACTATTTAAAACTCTACTTCCAAATATAGATAAAAAAGATTTAATAAGTTTTAAAGAGGGTTACAAAACAGTAGATTTAACAAATTTTGAAAATGAGTTATTAGAGCTTTATGAGAGTTATATTATTGTTGATTTTGTTCCAACAAGTGAAAATATTTCAGCTTGGCTTTTAAAAATTGTTCAAGAAAAAATGGATAAATTAAATATAAAAGTTTCAAAAATAGAGTTTTTGGAAACTCCAAAGAGTAAAAGTACATTTTATGCTAGAAGTTAATGAGATTTTTGGACCAACTATTCAAGGAGAGGGAAAATTAATTGGCTCTCCTTCAATATTTATTAGATTTGGAAAATGTAATTTTAAATGTGTTGGATTTAATGTTTTATATGAAACTCCAAGTGGAGTTAAAAAGTGTGCTTGTGACTCTTACTATGCTGTTGATATGGAGTTTAAAGATAGTTGGAAAAGTTATGAAAATCATCTTGATATAGTAAATGTTACTAATAAACTTCTTGAAAATTATAGTTATAAAAATAGTGTTGATGTAGTAATTACAGGCGGTGAGCCACTTTTATATTGGAATAATCAAGAGTTTCAAAATCTGATAAAACATTATATTAATAAAAATCAAAGAGTTACAATTGAGACAAATGGATCTTTAAATATAGATTTCAAAGATGAGTATCAAAAAAAAATTATATTTTCAATGAGTGTAAAACTAAGCAACTCTTTAGAACCTTTAAAGAAAAGAGTTAATAAATCTACATTAACAAAAATTTTAACAAATACAAAAGAGTCTTATTTGAAATTTGTTATTGGAGATGATTTTTTAGAAAAAGCAATAGATGAGATAGAGGATATTTTAAAAGATATTCCAAAGTGTGAAGTATATTTAATGCCACTTGGTGATAGTTCTAAAGCCATTGATAAAAATTCAAAAAATGTTGTAAATCTTGCAATTAAATATGGATTTAAATATTCAGATAGATTACATATTAGATTGTGGGATAATAAAAGAGGAGTTTAATATAAACTAAATATTGTTATAATAATCGATTATGTATAAAATTAAAAGGATAAAAATATGAAATTTAGTGGAAAAAATGTTTTAATAACAGGTGCAAGCAAAGGTATAGGTGCCCAAATTGCAAAGAATTTAGCAAGCTATGGTTTAAAAGTTTGGATAAATTATAGAAGTAAAATTGAAGAAGCTGAAGCTGTGAAAGAGGCTATTGAAAAAGCTGGTGGAACAGCAGCAATTATAAAAGCTGATGTTAGTGTTGAAGATGAGTTTGTAAATGCTATTAAAACTATTGTTGATAGCGATGGTGAACTAGCATACTTAGTAAATAATGCTGGAATTACAAAAGATAAATTAGCTCTTAGAATGAGTGTTGAAGATTTTACATCTGTAATTGATGCAAATCTTACTTCAGCTTTTATAGGGTGTAGAGAGTCTTTAAAAGTTATGGGTAAAAAAAGATTTGGTGCTGTTGTGAATATATCTTCAATTGTAGGAGAGATGGGAAATGCTGGTCAAGCAAACTATTCAGCTTCAAAAGGTGGATTAAATGCTATGACAAAATCATTTGCAAAAGAAGCAGCTAGTAGAAATATTAGATACAATGCAATAACTCCAGGATTTATTCAAACAGATATGACAGATTTATTAAAAGCTGAAGTAAAAGCAGAGTATGAAAAAAATATTCCTCTTTCAAGATTTGGAAATCCAAGTGAAATTGCAGATGCGGTAGCATTTTTACTAAGTGATCACTCATCATATATCACAGGTGAAATATTAAAAGTAAATGGTGGATTATACGTTTAAAATATTTTATTTGAACTTATTTTTCTGTTTTAAAAGTTTTTTTAAACTTTTTTGGTATAATTTTGGGACAATTTTAAAAAAGGAATAAAAAATGGCATTAATTGATGATGTAAAAGCAGTTGTTGTTGAGCAATTAGATTGCGATCCAGCAGAGGTTAAAGAGGATTCAAAATTCATTGAAGATTTAGGAGCAGATTCACTAGATGTAGTAGAACTTGTAATGGCTCTTGAAGAGAAATTCGATATCGAAATTCCAGATGAAGAAGCTGAGAAAATTTTAACTGTTGGTGATGCAATAGCATACATCGAAAACAACGCATAATTTTTGCGTTGTTAGGAAGATGAAAGAGAAATCTTTCATTTTTTTATTATTGAGTTTTTTAAACTTAAAAGATTGAATAATTTAAAATCAAAAAATGGAGCATATTTTATGAAGAGAGTTGTAATTACAGGGCTTGGTACTATAAATTCTACAGGACACAGTGTAAATGAGTCTTTTGAAGCTATAAAAAATGGTGTTTGTGGTATTGACACAATAACACTATTTGATGCAAGTGATTTTACAGTACAAATTGCAGGAGAGGTTAAAAACTTTGATCCTGAAACTGTAATGGATAAAAAAGAGGTAAAAAAAGCTGATAGATTTATTCAACTAGGTATTAAAGCTGCTCTTGAAGCTATGATTGATAGTGGTTTTGTTACTAGTGAAAACAAAAAAGTAGATGAATCTATAGCAAATAGATTTGGAATAATTTCAGCTTCTGGAATTGGTGGTTTAAGTACAATTCAAAAAAATTCTACAATTTGTGACACAAGAGGTTCAAGAAAAATATCTCCATTTTTTATACCATCTTCATTAGCTAATATGTTAAGTGGATTTATATCTATTGAACATAACTTAAAAGGTCCATCTTTAGGACATGTTACAGCTTGTGCTGCATCTACTCATGCAATTTGTGATGCTTATAAAACTATTGCATTAAATGGTGCTGATAGAATATTAGTTGTTGGAGCTGAAAGTGCAGTTTGTGGAGCTGGAGTTGGTGGATTTGCCGCTATGAAAGCACTATCTACAAGAAATGATGAGCCTAAAAAATCTTCAAGACCGTTTGATACGGGTAGAGATGGTTTTGTTATGGGAGAAGGTGCTGGTGCATTAGTTATTGAGTCACTTGATAGTGCACTACAAAGAGGTGCAAAAATATATTGTGAAATAATTGGATTTGGAGAGAGTGGTGATGCAAATCATATAACTTCACCTGTTATTGATGGTCCATTAAGAGCAATGCAAGCTGCATTTGAGATGGTAAAAGCAAACAGCGGAGAATATCCAAAAATAGACTATATTAATACTCATGGAACTTCAACTCCTGTTGGGGATAAAAATGAAACAGCAGCAATAAAAGAGCTATTTGGTGGAAAAGAGAAAAGTCCACTTGTATCTTCAATTAAAGGACAAATTGGTCACTGTTTAGGTGCTGCTGGTGCTATTGAAGCAATTATGACAATAAAAGCATTAAATGAAGGGATTATTCCTCCAACTATAAATGTTGAAAACCAAGATCCTGATTGCGATTTAGATGTTGTACCAAATGTAGCTAGAAAAATTGAGTTAACTACTGTTATGTCAAATAACTTTGGTTTTGGTGGAACAAATGCTTCTGTAATTTTTAAAAAGTTTACAAAGTAAAATAAAAATTTAAAAGTAGACACTTTTTTAAGGAAAAAATATTGGCAACATATCTGGAATTTGAAGAAAAAATTAGAAAAATCGAAGAGGAGATAGTAATCGCTAGAACAAAAGCTGATGAACCTGCTATTGAGATTTTAGAAAAAAAACTTGAAAAAGAGGTTGAAAAGACTTTTAAAAATTTAAATGACTACCAAAAACTTCAACTTGCAAGGCATCCTGATAGACCATATGCTCTTGATTATATAAATGGACTTTTAACAGATGCTTATGAAGTTCATGGAGATAGACACTATGTTGATGATCATGCAATTGTTTGCTATTTTGGATTTATTGATAATCAAAGAGTTTTAATTATCGGTGAACAAAAAGGTAGAGGAACTAAAGAAAAGTTAAAAAGAAACTTTGGTATGCCTAGTCCTGAGGGATATAGAAAAGCTCTAAGAGCTGCTTTAATGGCAGAGAAGTTTCAAGTTCCAATTTTGATGCTAGTTGACACTCCAGGTGCATATCCAGGCCTTGGAGCTGAAGAGAGAAATCAAAGTGAGGCAATTGCTAAGAATCTTTACGAGTTTGCGAATCTTACTACTCCAACTGTTTCAGTTGTAATTGGAGAAGGTGGTAGTGGTGGAGCATTAGCTATTTCTGTTGCTGATAAATTAGCTATGATGAGATACTCTGTTTATGCAGTTATCTCACCTGAAGGGTGTAGTGCAATATTATGGAATGATCCATCAAAAGTTGAAACAGCAGCTCAGGCTTTAAGAATTACTTCAGATAATTTAAAACAACAAAATTTAATAGATGATGTTGTAAATGAGCCTTTAATTGGTGCTCATAGAAAAAAAGATGAGGCTATTATGGCTTTAAAAGAGTATTTTTTAAGTTCAGTTGAAGAGCTTAAAAAGCTATCACCAAAAGAGAGACAAGAGAGAAAATATCAAAAAATTATGAATCTTGGTTCATTTGAAGAGTAGATTTTATATCTACTCTTTTTTATGCTTAAAATCTAAGCATTAATCCTGCATAAATACCTTTAAAATCTAAATCTGTTTTTAAATCTGCAAGTCTATCTACTTCAACTTTTTGTACTCTATACCCTATCTCAATAGCTGGTTTAATTAAAGGCGTTATATCAAATGTATAATCTATTTTAGCTTTTGCATCATAAGCTAAATTATCACTATATTTTATATATTTAGCATCTGCTTCAATTCCAATACCACTGAATGGAACCTCAACTCTAGCTCTTGCATATCCCATTGGAAGTGGAATAGTTTTTGTTACATTACTTGCAGGCTTATTTGAAACACTATACTGTGCATCAATAATTTTTATATCAACACCTAAATCAATAGTTGTCCAAAAAGTATTATCTAAAATATTATAATAAGGAATGATATCTAACTGCTTCATTGTAAGTTTTGATTCATTTCCTCCACCAGAATATCCACTAAAATTTCCATTTGCTAAACCAATACTCTCAACTTTTGAATACTCTACTTTTAAGTTTGGAACTACTGGTACAAAGTGCTTAAACAAAGCCCACGCATACATATTTGTTTTTGTTTTCTCTTTTGATGAGTCAATTCCAAACAAACCTGAACTATCTGCTTTTATATTACCACTTGATTTTGAAAACCAAGCACCAGCTCCAACTTCAGCTCTTAAAAAATCTGCATTTGCAACACTTAACAGTAAAGTTGAGCTAATAGCTGCTACTTTTAAAACTTTTTTCATCTTTTTTCCTTATATAAATTTATAAATCGTTTTTATCTCTAACTAATCTTCCAACTTTTTCACCGCCAATTATGTGAAAATGTAAGTGAGGAACCTCTTGACCACCATCAATCCCAATATTTGTAATCATTCTATAACCACTTTTTGAAATATTTAAACTCTTTGTAACTTTTTTTATAAAAATAGTTAAATCACACATAATTTCTGGTGGCACATCTTCAAATGATTCATAGTGAGCTTTGGGAATAACTAAAACATGAATTTTTCTAGTAGGGTTTATATCATGAAAAGCTAAAAAGTTATCATCTTCTAAAACAACACTACTTGGTATCTCTTTATTAACAATTTTGCAAAAAATACACATATACTCTCCTTAAAATAGACCTTAAGATTATAACCAAACTCTAATAAATTTTTAGATACAATCGCAAGCTTATAAGAAAATTATAGATTATTTGAATAGGAAAAAAATTGGAACTTTGGATAAAAAAAATTGAGTCTTCAAAGAGTATTGAAGAGTTAGAATCTGTTAGAGTTGAGCTTTTAGGTAAAAAAGGTGTTCTTACTTTGGAATTTGCAAAGATGAAGGATATTCCAAATGAAGAGAAAAAAAGTTTTGCCCAAAACCTAAATCTTCAAAAAGAGCAAGTAACAAATGCTTTAGATAGCAAAAAAGAGTTATTAGAGTTTGAACTTTTAAATAAAAAATTGGAACTTGAAAAAATAGATGTAACAAAATTTAACAACACTATTAGTTCAGGCTCTGTTCATCCTGTTTCTGAAACTATGAATAGAATTATAAACTACTTTTTAAATCTAAATTTTGCTGTTGAAGAGGGTCCTTTGGTTGAAGATGATTTTCATAACTTCCAAGCTTTAAATCTCCCTGAATATCATCCAGCAAGAGATATGGCTGATACATTTTATAATAAAGATTATACACTATTAAGAACTCACACTTCACCTGTTCAAATAAGAACAATGTTAAGTCAAAAAGCTCCAATTAGAATGATAGCTCCAGGAACTGTTTTTAGAAGAGATTTTGATATAACTCACACTCCAATGTTTCATCAAATAGAGGGATTGGTTGTAGATGATGCTGATAAAATTTCATTTGCAAATTTAAAACATGTTATGGTTGAATTTTTACAACATATGTTTGGAGAGGTTGAAGTTAGATTTAGACCATCATATTTCCCATTTACAGAGCCTAGTGCTGAAGTTGATATATCTTGCGTATTTTGTAAAGGTAGTGGTTGCCGTGTATGTTCACAAACTGGTTGGCTTGAAGTTTTAGGTTGTGGAGTTGTAGATCAAAATGTTTTTGATGCTGTTAACTATAAAGATAAATCAGGATATGCATTTGGTTTAGGAATTGAGAGATTTGCTATGCTAATTCATAATATTGGAGATTTAAGATCACTATTTGAAAGCGATACAAGATTATTAGGACAATTTAAATGATAGTTACAAAAAAATGGTTAGAAGAGTTTGTTAATATCTCAAAAATTAGCACTGATGAGATATGTAAAACTTTAAATAGTATTGGTTTAGAGGTTGATAGCGTTGAAAAAAGAAGTGTTGCTTCTAAAGTTGTTGTTGGAAAAGTTATAAAAAAAGAGAAACATCCTGATGCAGATAAATTAAATATTTGTCAAGTTGATATAGGTTCAAAAGTTGAGCAAATAGTTTGTGGAGCTTCAAATGTAGATGAGAATCAATTTGTTGCTGTTGCAACAGTTGATGCAGTTCTTGGTGATGATTTTAAAATAAAAGCAGCAAAACTAAGAGGTGTTGAATCAAATGGAATGATATGCTCTTCAACAGAACTTGGTCTTCCAAAATTAAATGATGGAATAATGGTTTTAGATAACTCAATTGGAGAGTTAGTTTTAGGAAAAGAGTTAAAAGATTATCCACTTATAAATGATGATGTAATTGAGATTGGTCTTACTCCAAACAGAGGTGATTGTCTAAGTATTCTTGGAGTTGCAAGAGAACTTAGTGCATATTATAATATTCCACTAAATATTTTTGAAAAACAATCAAATTTTGAAGGTTTAAGTATAGGTCAAAAATTCTCTATAGATGTTTCTAAAATAGACTCTAATCTTATTTATAAAGGTATTGAGATAAAAACTCTTAAGTTAGATCTACTATCAAATTTAAGAGTTGCAACAATATCAAAATATAAAGAAAACTTTGATATGAAAAATTCATTAGAGTATGCAAGTCACTCTATTGGTGCAATTTTAAATGTATATAATAGTAAAGATGCAAAAGTTAAAAATGATTTGTACTCATTTGAAATCAAAAAAAATAAAAATGGTTTTGATAGTTTTTATGCTAATGAGATTGAGCTTAGTACAATTGGTGTTGAACACAAAGATATAAAAGATTGCAGTGGAGATTTTTTAATTGAAGCATCTTATCAAAATCCTGATTATATCTCTAAACTTGTATTTGACAAAAAGATAAAAACAGGCGATGTTTTTTATAAAACTTCAAGAGGAAGTAATCCAGATATCGAGTTAGCAATGGATTATTATTGCGACTATTTAGCTAAATTTGGAGTTACAATTTATGCTGGTTCTAAAGAGTTTTTAGATGATTTCGAGAAAACAACAATTAGTACTAATATAAAAAAAATAAACTCTATAATTGGGCAAGATATAGATAAATTAGAGATTGAGAGAGTTTTATCATCTTTAGGATTTGAGATTAAGGACTCTGTAGACAATCTTGTTTTAGTAAAAGTTCCTTTATATAGACACGATATTAAAAATATTGCAGATATTGCTGAAGAGGTTATTAGAATGATTGGTATTGATAATATTAAATCAAAACCTTTAGCAATTGATGAAGTAAACAGAGTAAATAAGACTTCAAAAGATATTTTAAAGAAAAATAAAATTAGATACAAAGCTATTGAAAATGGTTTTTTTGAGACTTTAACTTATGTATTTACATCTAAAGAGAGCTTGTTAAAATATGGTTTTAAAACCGTAAAAGATGAGCTAGAACTCATAAATCCAATTGTAAAAGAGTTAAATACTTATAGAACAACTCTTCTTTTAAATTTAGTAGAAGCTTGTTCAAATAATTTTAAAACTGGTGCTAGAAGTGCAAGTTTTTTTGAAATTGGAACTATTTTTGATGAGAATAGAGTTGAGAGTAAAAAAGTTGCATTTATATTTAGTGGAGCAGCTGAACAAGAGTCTGTTTTAAATGCTGGTAAACCAAAAAACATTGACTTCTTTTCATTTGCTAAAAAAGTTTTAAATAGTGTTGGTGAATTTGAGCTTGAAACTATGACAAATATTGATAATAAATTTATTCATCCATATCAAAGTGCAAATATTGTAATTGATGAAAAAGTTGTTGGATTTATATCAAAACTTCATCCAAGTGTTGCAACTGATTATGATTTAAGTGATACTTTTTTTGCACAAATTGATTTTGATGCAATAAAAAATGAGATAATAAAAGTATCTTCATACTCAAAATTTCAAACTTCAAGAAAAGATTTAAGCATAATTGCACCAAAAAATATGGAATTTAAATTAATAAAAGATGTTATTAAATCTTTGAATAATCCACTAATTAAACAGTTTAATTTAATAGATATTTATAGTGATGAGAAGCTAGGAGAGTTTGAGAGTTTAACAATAAGATTTACTCTTCAAAGTGATGATAAAACACTTGAAGATGATGATATAAATGGTGTTATGAACTCAATTTTAGATATTTTAAAAGAGAAATTAAATATTACTTTAAGATAAGGAATAAAAAGTGAAAAATTTTTGTATCAATAGATTATCAAAGCCTTTTAATGTAGTTATAGACAATATAGCAAGTGATAAATCAATATCACACAGATGTGCGATGTTTTCACTTTTTTCTGATAAAACTTCGTATGTAAAAAACTATCTTTTAGCTGAAGATACTCTACATACTTTAAAAATTGTAGAGCAACTTGGTGCAAAAATTGTTCAAGATGGAAGCAGCATCGAAATTACTCCTGTAAAAAAACTAAGTGAACCTGATGATGTACTTGATTGTGGGAACTCTGGAACAGCTATGAGACTATTTTGTGGTTTATTAGCAAGCGTAGAGGGAAGTTTTGTTTTAAGTGGAGATAAATATTTAAGAAGCAGACCTATGAAAAGAGTTGCTGATCCACTAAGAAGCATTGGAGCAAAAATTGATGGAAGAGAGAATGGTAATAAAGCACCACTATTTATTAGAGGTGAAAAAAATCTTCAACCGTTTACTTACTCTTCTCCAGTTGATTCAGCTCAAGTTAAATCAGCTATGATTTTAGCAGCTTTAAGAGCTACTAATGTAAGTCGTTATAAAGAGAATGAATTAACAAGAGATCATACTGAGAGAATGTTAAAAGGTATGGGAGCTGAAATTTTTACTGATAATGAAGGATTTATTAATATAAAACCTTTAACTAACTATTTAAAACCTTTGAATATAACAGTACCTGCAGATCCATCAAGTGGATTTTTCTTTGCAGTTGCAGCTGCTATTAATAAAAATTCAAGAGTTGTAATAAAAAATGTATCTTTAAATCCAACAAGAATTGAGGCTTATGAAGTTTTAAAAAGAATGGGTGCAATAGTAAATTATATTGAAAAAGAGAATATTTATGAACCAATTGGGGATATTGAAGTAATTGGAAATGAGTTAAATGGTGTTGAAGTAAGCCAAAAGATATCTTGGCTTATAGATGAACTTCCAGCTCTTAGTATTGCAATGAGTTTAGCAAATGGTAAATCGCTTGTAAAAAATGCAAAAGAGTTAAGAGTAAAAGAGAGTGATAGAATAAAAGCTGTAGTTGATAATTTAGCTCTTTGTGGTGTAAATTATACAGAGTTTGAAGATGGTTATGAGATTGTTGGAGGAGAACTTAAAGCTGCAACAATTGACTCATTTGGAGATCATAGAATTGCTATGAGTTTTGCTATTGCTGGACTTGTTTGTGGAATGAATATAGAAGATGTAGAGTGCATAAATGCTTCATTCCCAAATTTTAAAGAGATTTTAGACTCTTTATACTAAGGATAAATTTTGAAAATTGAGTTAGCTAGTAGTTATGGTTTTTGTTTTGGCGTTAAAAGAGCTATAAATATTGCACAAAAATATGAAAATAGCGCTACTATGGGTCCATTAATTCACAATGAAGATGAGATTAATAGGTTAAAAAAAGATTTCAATGTTGGACTTTACTCAAACTTAAGTGATGTAAAACCTGAAGATACTGTAATTATTAGAACTCATGGAATTCCAAAAGATGAGTTAAAAGAGCTTAAAAAAACTACAAAAAAAGTTATAAATGCAACTTGTCCATTTGTAACAACTCCACAAAATATTGTAAAAAATATGTCAAAAGAGGGCTACTCAATAGTTATTTTTGGAGATATAAATCATCCTGAAGTTAAAGGTGTTATGTCTTATGCAACAGATATTGAAGATGTTCATATAATTCTTTGCAAAGAAGATTTAAAAAATTTAAAATTCAAAAAGAGTAAAATTGCTTGTGTTGCTCAAACTACAAAGAAAAAAGAGACATATTTAGAAATAGTAAATGAACTAATACTTAAAAATAAAGAGGTTAGAGTATTTAATACAATTTGTGATGCAACTTTTGAAAACCAAGATGCGGCTAGAGATATTTCAATAAAAGCTGATGTTATGATTGTAATTGGTGGAAAAAGTTCATCAAATACAAAACAGCTTCACTCTATTTGTTTAGAAAATTGCAAAGATTCATATTTAATAGAAAATGAACAAGAGCTTGAAATTTCTTGGTTTAAAGATAAAAAATTTTGTGGAATCACTGCAGGTGCCAGCACTCCTGATTGGGTTATTCAAAAAGTTATCAATAAAATAGAGGGCTTTAAACTATAATTTAAGCCTTTTTTTTGTACAATCTTCCTATTTTAAAAAAAACTGGTAAACAAGAAGGTACAAAATGCGTATGGAAGATATAGATTTAGGTGAAGACTTTGATTTTGAGCAAATGCTTAATGAGTCTTTTGAACAAGCAGAGAATAACTCTGTAGTTGATGGTGTGATTGTTGAAATTACTGATGATAGAGTTTTAGTTGATGTTGGTCAAAAAATAGAGGGACTTTTATCTTTAAATGAAATTACTGTAAATGGTGAGTTAAAATATAAAGTTGGAGATACAATTCCTGTTATGCTTATGGGAAATAGAGGTGAAAGACCAAATATTTCACATAGAAAAGTAATTCAAAGAGAAAAATTTGACAACTTCATAAAAGCTCATGGTGAAAATTTTGAAGATGTAGTTATTGAAGGAAAAGTAACAGCTGTAAAACCTAAAGGTGGTTTTACTATTGAAGATGAAAATGGTTGTGAATACTTTATGCCAATGGCTCAATCTTTTATGAAAAGCATTGGAGCAATCGGGAAAAGCGTAAAAGCTAAAGTTATTAAAGTAAATAAAAACCAAGGTTCAATAATAGTTTCAAGAAAAAAACTAATTGAAGAGAGCAAAAACTTAAAAGATGAAAAAGTTGCAAAAATTTTAGAAAATAAAGATGCAATTGATGGAGTTGTTAAAAAAATAACTTCTTATGGAATGTTTGTTGATTTAGGTGGAGTTGATGGACTTGTAAACTACAATGAAATCTCTTATAAAGGTCCTGTTAATCCTGCAAACTACTACAATGAAGGTGACACAGTTTCTGTTGTAGTTCTATCTTATGATAAATCAAAACAACACTTAAGCCTATCAATCAAAGCAGCTCTTTCAAATCCATGGGAAGAGATTAAAGATAAATTAGAAGTTGGAGATACAATTACTGTTACAGTTTCTAACTTTGAATCTTATGGTGCATTTGTTGATTTAGGAAATGATATAGAGGGTCTTTTACATATCTCTGAACTTTCATGGAACAAAAACATTAAAAATCCAAAAGATATTTTAACTATTGGTGATGAGATTAATGTTGAAGTTATTGAGCTTGATATTGATAAAAAAAGATTAAGAGTAAGTTTAAAAAATCTTCAAGAAAAACCATTTAATAAATTTATTAAAACACACAAAGTTGGAGATGTTTTAAAAGGTAAAGTTTCAACTCTAACTGAATTTGGAGCATTTGTTACTTTAGGTGATGTTGATGGATTATTACACAATGAAGAAGCATCTTGGGAACCAAATAATAAGTGTAAAAACCTATTCAAAAAAGGTGATGAAGTTGAAGTAAAAATTATCAAAATTGATAAAGAGAAAGAGAATATCTCACTTTCAATTAAAGAGATAGCTGAATCTCCTGCAAAAAAATTCCAAGATAACTATAAACTTGGTGATATTGTAAAAGGAAGCGTTAAAGATAAAAAAGATTTTGGAGTATTTATAAAACTTGAAAATAATCTTGACGGACTTATTAGAACAGAAGATTTTGGACCAGTTAATATTGAAGAGATTAAAATTGGTGATGAGCTTGAAGCAGTAGTAATAAATATTGATACAAAGAAAAATAGAGTAAGACTATCTATTAAAAGATTAGAGCAACAACAAGAAAGAGAGATGTTAAAGTCTGTAAATGATGATATGTCTATGACTCTTGGTGATATTTTAAAAGATCAAATAAAATAATAGGAATTTTTTAATGAGTAAACATACAATTGTAGTTTGTGACCATATTCACGAAGCTGGATTAAATATTTTACAAAACACTGAAGATGTTAATTATGTTTATGCAGCTGATGTTGACAAGGTTAAACTATTAGATATTATTAAAGATGCTGATGTTGCAATTACTAGATCTTCAACAGATGTTGATGAGAAGTTCTTAAATGCAGCAACAAACTTAAAAGCTATTATTAGAGCTGGCGTTGGTTATGATAATGTTGATATAGATGGTTGTAGCAAAAGAGGAATTATTGCTATGAATGTTCCAACTGCAAACACTATAGCTGCAGTTGAGCTTACAATGGCACATATGTTATCTTGTATGAGAAAGTTTCCATACGCTCATAATCAATTAAAAATTGATAGAGTTTGGAAAAGAGAAGATTGGTATGGAAATGAGCTTTATGGTAAAAAGCTAGGTGTTATTGGGTTTGGAAATATTGGTCATAGAGTTGCTCTTAGAGCAAAAGCATTTGAGATGGATGTAATTACTTATGACCCTTATATTCCAAGCACTAAAGCAACTGATTTAGGAATTAAATATACAACTAACTTTGATGATATTTTAGCTTGTGATATTATTACAATTCACACTCCAAAAAACAAAGAGACTATCGATATGATTAGTTTTGATGAGATTAAAAAGATGAAAGATGGAGTTGTATTAATAAACTGTGCTAGAGGTGGATTGTATAATGAAGAAGCATTAGTAGAAAACCTAAAAAATGGAAAAATTGCAATGGCTGGAATTGATGTATTCAAAAAAGAGCCTGCAACTTCTCATCCACTATTAGATTTACCAAATGTTACAGTAACTGCTCACTTAGGAGCAAATACAAAAGAGAGTCAAAAAGAGATCTCTATTCAAAGTGCAAACAATGCAATAGAGAGTGCTAGAGGAATCTCATATCCAAATGCCTTAAATCTTCCAATAGATGAGAGTAAAATACCTTCATTTGTAAAACCATATATAGAATTAACTCAAAAAATGGCATTTTTATTAGCACAAATTAGTAAAAGTGAAATTAGAGCTATTGAAGTAAGTGCTGAGGGTGAACTATCTGAATTTGTTGACTCTTTACAAACTTTTGCAAGTGTTGGAGTGTTAAGTGTTAGCTCTGGAAGTAGTGTAAACTATGTAAATGCAAACTTTATTGCAAAAGAGAAAGGTATTGATCTTTCAACTAAAGCTTTAACAAATAGTAGCGGATATAAAAATAAAGTTACTATTAAAATAACTACTTCAAAAGGTGTTAAATCAATCTCTGGAACTGTATTTGGTGAAGATGTTCAAAGAGTTGTTGAGCTTGATGGATTCAAAATTGATGTTGAGCCTAAAGGTAAAATGATTATTATGAAAAACAAAGATATCCCAGGAGTTGTAGGAAAAGTTGGAAATATATTAGGTCAAAATGGAATTAATATATCTGATTTTAGACTAAGTCGTGGAAAAGAGGGAACTGCATTAGCAGTTATTCTAATAGATGAAAAAGCAAACTCAAAAGTAATAAGTGAGCTTGACAGCCTTGAAGCATCAATTGCTGTTGCTTATGCTGAAATATAAGGAGAGATTATGGCAATTGGTATGAGTGAATTAAAAAAAGGTTTAAAAATCGAAGTTGATGGAATTCCATATAAAATTGTAGAGTATCAACATGTTAAACCTGGTAAAGGTGCTGCATTTGTTAGAGCAAAAATTAAATCATTTTTAAATGGAAAAACTATTGAAAAAACTTTCCATGCTGGAGATAAGTGTGAAACTCCAAATCTTGTTCAAAAGCAGATGCAATTTTTGTATGATGATGGTGAGTTACTTCAATTTATGGATGTAAATACATATGAGCAAGAAGGACTTACTTATGATCAAGTAGGAGATGCTAAAGATTGGATAATAGATGGAATGCAAGTAGATATGATGTATTTCAATGGTAAAGCTATTACAGTTGAGCCTCCAATGGTAGTTGAACTTAAAATTATAGAGACTCCACCAAACTTTAAAGGTGACTCTCAAGGTGGTAGAAAACCTGCTACTTTAGAAAGTGGAGCTGTTGTACAAATACCTTTTCATATACTTGAAGGTGATGTAATAAAAGTAGATACTAGAACAGGTGAATACTTAGAAAAAGTAAAATAGTAAAAAGCTAGATTTTCTAGCTTTTTACTAAAAATTATAAATTTATTAATCTCTCCTCTTTAAAAAAACAATCTTCTCATCACCTAAATAGTTTTCATGAAGTATCTCAAAATCAATATTTAAAGAGTTTGTAGCATTTATACCATCTCTTATCTTTGGACTTACAATTAAAACTACAAAATCTAACTTATCTTTTAAAACATCAAGTAAGTTATAAACACCTTCAACCATAATAAACTTATAATCAAGTATTTTAAAAAGATCATCACTTATTATTACTTTTCTATTTGGTACACTAAATAGTGGTATATTTTGATTAAAAGCTCTATTTTTACTATAAATAAATATATCTGGATTTTTACCCTTTACATACCTAGTGTCAAGTATAGGTTTATCTGTTCGTACAGTATTTCCACCAATTAAAAGTAGATCTATCTTATCTCTTAGCATATGAACATATAATTTAGCTCTTTGTGAGCTAACTTTACCATCAATCATACCATTTAGTGTTTGTGCCATTTTAAAGAAGATACAGCTTTTGTTTTGCCAAGATTTAAAAGGTAGAAGAAGATTATCACACTCTTTTTTTAAAACTTTTGTTGTAACTTTGATATTAGATTCTTCCAAAGTTTTAATTCCACCACTTGCTACTTTATTTGTATCAATTGAGCCAATAATTACTCTTTGTGGTTTTAAAATAGATAAAAGTTTTGCACAAGATGGAGTTTTACCGTGATGATTACAAGGTTCTAAAGTAGTATATATTTCACAATCATTAAAAAAATTATTATGATTTTTTATTAAATATTCATGTATATCAGAACTATTTTCTAATATTTTTAGTAAAGAGTTAGGCTCTTTGCTAAGAAGTGCTGTTTTTAAAGCATTTACTTCTGCATGAGCAAATCCTGCTTCTTTGTGAGCCTCTATTGCTAAAAGCTTTCCATCTTTTACAACAACGCACCCAACAGCAGGATTTGGATATGTTAAAAGTTGATATTTCCAAGCCTCATCAATGGCTAATTTCATATAGAAATTATCATCAATTTTCATTGTTTTATATTTTTACCACTCAAAATAAGTTGCTGCACTTAAAATATCATTATGAGCAATCTCTACTTCTAAATTATCTGTTTTAACAACTATTTTGTTCTCATCAGCAAAAATTAACTCCCCTTTAAAAACTTCTGTATCTATATTTTTTACTTTAACTTTTTCACCAACACTTGCAATAAAGTGTTCTATTTTTTTTAATTTTCTCTCAATTCCAGGAGAACTAACCTCAAGGTTATATTTTCCACCCATTGGCTCTTCTACATCTAAAAGAGGAGAGATAACTCTTGAAATCTCAGCACATTTATCTAAATTTACACCATCTTTTGAAGTTACAATAACTCTAAATATATTTCTATCATGCTCTTTAGTTGTAACAATATCATATAAGTTAAGTCCACTATTTTCAACTATTAGTTTAATTTGCTCTTCTAAATTCATTCTTCATCACTCTTTTTTGTTTTCTTTATTTTTGCAAATAGATCTTCTATATTTTTTGAATTCTCTAGGCTTGTATCAACTTCAAATCTAAAATTTGGGCATTTATACCATCCAGTTGCACTTAGAATTTCACTTTTTAATCTACCATTTGCTTTAATTAAATTTTTGATTATCTCATCATTTTGCTCTTTGCTAAAATCACTTCCATCAAAATATACTATTGCATCATATTTACCCTTTTTGCAATTAACTCCTGTAATTGCTAAAGAGTTTATAAGATCATTACTTAAAGATGATAGAGCTTGAGGAATAAGCTCCATTAGTAGTGATTCTGTTCTTTGAAGATTTATACTTTTCATATTAGTTATCTATAGAAACCTTCTCTTCAATTTGAATAAATGTTTCTATGAAATCTCCAACTTTTATATCATTAAATTTTTCAAACATAATTCCACACTCAAACCCATTTGCTACCTCTTTAACATCATCTTTAAATCGTTTTAAAGATGATATTTTTCCAGTATATGTAACAACTCCATCTCTAATAATTCTAGCGTGACCACCTCTGATTACTTTACCATCTGTTACCATACATCCAGCAACAGTTCCAATTTTTGGAACAACAAATGTATCTCTAACTTCTGCTTGTCCAGTATTCTCTTCTCTAATAACTGCACTCATCATTCCAGATAGTGCATCTTTTACATCATCAAGTAAATCATAAATAATTGAGTAAGTTTTAATATCAACACCATCAGTTTTTGCTTTTGCTTTAACTGCACCTGTAGGTCTTACATTAAATCCTAAAATTATACAACCTTCACTAGCACTTGCTAAAACAATATCACTTTCAGTAATTCCACCAACAGCAGAGTGAACAACTTTTACTTTAACTTCATCATTAGCAATTTTCTCTAAAGAGCCTTTAATAGCCTCTAAAGTTCCACCAACATCAGCTTTAATAATAACTGGAAGTTGTTTTATCTTACCTTCTGCAATTAATCCGCTCATCTCTTCAAGTGAAACTTTTGTAGATTTTGACAACTCTTTTAATCTTGCATGTTCAGCTCTTGTCATTGCAATTTCTCTAACCTCTTTTTCGCTATCCATTGCAACCATACTTGAACCTGTACTTGGAACTTCATTCAGTCCTAAAACTGTTCCTGTTTCACTAAGTCCTAACTCTTTTACAAGCTCTCCCATATCATTTGTAATAGCCTTTACTCTACCAAATGTTGTATCACAAACAATATTATCTCCAACTCTTAAAGTACCATTTTGAACTATAATATTAGCAACTGGTCCTCTTCCTTTTTCTAAAGATGATTCAATTACTGTAGCTTTTGCTTTTGCTGTTGGATCAGCTTTTAACTCTAAAAGTTCAGCTTGAATTAAAATATTCTCAAGTAAATCTTCAATTCCATCACCTGTTCTTGCAGATACTCCAATAAATTCAATATCTCCACCCCAATCAACAGGAGTTAAGTTTTTTTCAGCCATTTGTGCTTTTACCATATCAGGATTAGCACTCTCTTTATCCATTTTATTCATAGCAACTATTATTGGGCAACCACTTGCTTTTGCATGTGAAATAACCTCTTCTGTTTGAGCTTTAACTCCATCATCAGCTGCAACAACTATTATTATAATATCTGTAACATTAGCCCCTCTTGTTCTCATTGCACTAAATGCTTCGTGACCTGGAGTATCAACAAATGTAATTTTTTGACCATTTTTTGTAATTGTATAAGAAGCTATATGTTGAGTAATTCCACCAGCTTCACCTGATGCCACTTTTGAACTTCTAATTTTATCTAGAAGTGAAGTTTTACCATGATCAACATGCCCCATAATTGTAACAACAGGAGGTCTTGTTATAAATGAACTTGTATCAACTTCTAATTCATCATAACTCTCTTCATAATTTACATCTTCTAAGGCATCCTTTACAGTTACCTCTATTCCAAACTCTTCACCAAGAATCTCTAACTCATCTTGTTTTAAAAAGTCATTTTTTGTAACCATCATTCCAAGGCTAAACAAAACTTTTATAACCTCAGCTGGAGATTTTCCACAAGCTTCAGCAAACTCATAAACTCTAATATCTTCAGGAATTGTAACAGAAGTTATTTCAGCTTTCTCTTGAACTCTTACAACTCTTTTTTTTCTTTTCCCTCTTTTAAGTCCTGTTGGTGCATTTCCAAAAGCGGCTGGTTTTGAACTTCTTGAATGATTTGCACTATTAACTGGCTTTGGTTCATCAAAGATTTTGTATGTATCAGATAAATCCATATCAAATAAAACAACCTCTTCTCCTAATAAAGAGTCATCACTACTTTTAAACTCTTTATCATCACTTATAACTTCGATTTTTTTACCATGTTCTTGAGCTTTTATAGGAGTTTTTTTCTTCTCTTTTTTTACTTTTGAAGATGCAATATCAGCTTTTTTACTATTTTGATTTTCAAAGTTTTTATTTCCACTATCATCGCTGAATATCTCACTTAGAGATTTTTGAGATTTCTTTTGAACAACACTCTCTTTTTCAGGAGTTTTATTGTCAATCTCAGTATCTCTTTTTTTCTTAATAATTACAAGACCTTTTCTTTTTGGAACAACTTTCACAGCAGATACTTCAACTTCTTTATCGTCAATAGGAATATCTAAATCTTTTTTTGTAGCTTTTTTTATTGTAGTCTCTTGTTTTATAGGTTCAATTTTTTCCTCTTTAGACTCTTCTTTTTTTACTTCAATTTTTTTTGGTTTTTCTATAGGCTCTTTAATCTTAGAACTTTTTCCTGTAAGAATATATTGCATAATCTCTTCTGCATCTTCAAAAGATACAGCAGCCTGAGCTGTTTTTAACTCTATTCCTAACTCTTTTGCTTTTTGCATTACCTCAGCGCTTGTTGATCCAGCCTCTTCAGCAATTTCAAAAACTTTTACTTTATCTGACATCTAATAAAATCTCCTTAAGTTGTTTAACATGGTTTTCTTTATCTTTGCACTCTTTTTGGAGCACTTTTTCTAATCTTTTACTATCTTTTATACTAAGATCATCTTTTAGCTTTATTGTGCAAGGTTCACACAGATAAAAGCTTCTGCCAAATTTATTATAATATAGCAAACTACCGTTTTGATATACAAATCTCAAAAGCTCTTTTTGTTCTATTTTTGATCTACAAAAAATACAAGTTCTTAAGATTTTTTTCAAATTAGCCAAACATTATATCCAATTTTTCTTAAAATATGATTTTTAAAGTTCAACTCTAACTCCAACATTATCAAAATCTACACTTAGCACTTTAAAATGAGGAAACTTCTCTTTTAAAATAGTAGTTAATTTATTGCTATCTTCATTTAAACAAATGCTTAACATTGTAGAACCTGAGCCTGAAAGTGTACTCATTAAAGCACCATTTAAAAGTGCTATTTTTTGAACTTCAAAAAGCTCTGGCATATGTTTCATTCTATATTTTTGATGAAACATATCTTGTGAAGCATACTTTAACATATCCCAGTTTTCACTCATAAAAGATGCTGTTAGAAGCGATGAGTGTGAAATATTAAAAATTGCATCCTCTTTTGAGTATTTGTATGGAAGAGTTTTTCTTGATAGTTGAGTTGAGATTGCTCTATTTGGTATTACAACAACAGCTTTTAAAGTTTTTGGCATAGATTTATTTATATATTTAACTTCATTCTCTTGAACACTTGCAACACAAAAACCACCCATCACTGCAGGTGTTATATTATCTGGATGATTTTCATAAGCTAAAGCTAAATTCAATAATTTATCTTTTTCAAGTTTTATTCCCTCAATTGCATAAGCACTTGCAATTGCAGATACTATAACAGCAGATGAACTTCCTAAACCTCTTGATAGTGGAATTTCATTAAAAAATTCAAATCTAAAATGTCTCTTTCTTGAAGTTAAATTGTTATAAAAATCATTAAAAATAGAGATAAACATATTATTGTCTTTTAAAACAGGGTTATTAGAACCCTCACCTTTTAGTGAAACACTGTGAAATTTTGATGGTTTTATAATGACTTGATTTTTAAGATTTACTGCTAATCCTAAACAATCAAATCCTGGCCCTAAATTTGCACTAGTTGCTGGTACACTTACTCTCAAATATTCTCCTTTTAAACTGCTGGTAAATTATATATTGGAAGAGTATCTTTAGAAAACTCCAAAGTTTCTAAACCATTTGGTAATTTAAAATCCGAGATTTTACAACCTTTTTCTAAAAAATCTACTTTAAGACCATCTTTTGTATTTATGAAATATTTTTTTCCTAAAGCTTTTATTGGACTATTTTCATTAAATTTAAATCCATCAACTGCACAAAAATCTATATTTTTAATCATTGTAATAGTTTTTAGGAATATATAAGCAATTTTTATTGACATAAAAGAACCAGGAGTATTTACATAAGATACCCTTTTTATATCAAACTCTTCAAATATCTCTTTAAATTTTATTGGGAGCAAATCAGATGTAAGACCATCTAATCTATACTCCTTAATCAATTTTTTATTTTCATAAATTCCAACTAAAAGTGGATTTGATATAGTTATAACTAAAGCTTCTGTCAAATTTACCTCTAATTTAACTCTTTAGCATAGGCTAATTCAAAGGCATTTGCCTCCTCTTTTGCCTCTTCTAAATCAATTATTTCATAATTCTCTTTATCTTCATAAAGTTTTTTTGTTAAAAGATGATTTAGATGATGACTTCCAGCAACTGCTTCATACTCACCAATCATTGTGTACTCTAAAAGTGCCATATCACCAATTGCATCTAAAATCTTATGTCTTACAAACTCATTTTCATATCTAAGACCTTCTGGATTTAATATTTTAGTTTCATCCAAAACTATTGCGTTTTCCATACTTCCACCAAGAGCAAGTCCTATACTTCTTAAATATTGAACTTCATGCAAAAATCCAAATGTTCTTGCTTTTGCAATACTCTCTTTGTACTCCTCTATTGAGTAATCAAAATGATAATTTTGAGTTCCTATTGCTGGATGTTCAAATTTTATTTCAAAATCATAAACTATTTTATTTGATGGTTTTAAAGCTACTCTTTTTCCATCAGGAGTTTCGACAACAACCTCTTTTTTAATTTTAATTGCTTTTTTGGGTTGATCTTGCTCTTCTATTCCAGCCTCATCTATTAACATACAATATCCAGAAGAACTTCCATCTAAAATTGGTATCTCATCATTATCTAAAACAATTCTTAAATTATCTATTCCATAAGCATATATTGCACTTAAAAGATGCTCAATAGTTGAAACTACTACTCCATCTTTTCCTAAAACTGTTGCCATTTTTGTATCCACAACAAACTCTTTTTTAAGAGGTATTGTAACACCTGCATCGCTTCTATAAATTATAATTCCACTATTTGAAGGAAGTGGTTCTAACCTCATTTTTACAGGTACACCCTTATGTAAACCAATTCCAACTATCTCTACACTTTTTTGTAAAGTTCTTTGTTTCATTCTATGCCCTTTATAATATCTTTCGCATTATATATTATATTTACAATATTTTCATCAATCCACTTAGCATCTAGCCACTCACTAGGATTTGCCTCTATTCCTTGTATTAATATTCCAAAGTGTAAATGATCTCCAAAAACTGCACCAGTTGAACCTGTATTTGCTATATATGTTCCAGCTTCAACCATATCACCAACTTCAACTTTTTGACTACTTGTATGTGCATATAGTGATGATAAACCTAATCCATGATCAATTATTATACTCTCTCCATAAATACCTAAATAATCTTTAAATATTACTCTTCCACTATTTGATGTATATACATTTGCATGTTTTACACTAGCCCAATCTATTCCTAAATGCCAAGCCTCATCT
Organism: Aliarcobacter sp.; assembly: GCF_041672065.1. Classification (NCBI taxonomy): domain Bacteria; kingdom Pseudomonadati; phylum Campylobacterota; class Epsilonproteobacteria; order Campylobacterales; family Arcobacteraceae; genus Aliarcobacter; species Aliarcobacter sp. The sequence continues at coordinate 36,301 of NZ_JBAZAH010000009.1, forward strand.
ATTTTTACATCATTATAATAGTAGTGTCTTCTCTCTCCAAATCTTGCAAAAGTTTTTGCACCTTTCATTCTTAGAAATGGTTTTATATCAAATAAGACTGGCTCTTGATTAAAGTTCTCTATTACAACATTTCTAATTGTTTTTAGATTGTTCTCTCTTAGCTCTTTATTTGTTTTTATAAAAATCTCTTCAGCACTATTTGGAACTTGCAAGTTACTCATCTCTAAAACATTTTTAGAGACACTATATATAAATGAGTCACTAATCTTTAGTTTATCAATTTTTGGTTCATAAGATTGAATATAATAAGGAACTCTTTGAATTGTTTTATTTCCAGCCTTATCCATACTTACAATATTGAACCCTTTAAACTCTTTTAAATCAATTGGCCAAGTTACAATTGATACAAAATAACCCTCTTTTTCAAATGGAAATAGTTCAAATATAACATCGTCATTAAAAGTTACATAATAATCTTTTAAATTAGCATCTTCAATTTTTGCAACAACAACAGCACTTCCACCTTGTTTTATAGAGTAAGAGTTTGATAAAACTTCTACTTTTGGATATGTTCTATCTATAACAATATCAACACTTTTTGTTGATTCCTCTTTTAATAAATGGTTTATTTTATTATCATCCATTGCAGTAACTTCTAAAATTAAATTCGATGATGAATTTAAATTATTTGTTTTTGGTGGAAAAATTAAATATGTATGAACTTGTGAATCTAAATCCTCTTTTAAAATTTTACTATCAAGTTCTATTAGGTTTTCACCATCTTTTAAAACTGCTTTAAAATTTGCAATTTTTCTTTTACTAACTATATCAACAGCTAACTCTTTTTTAAGATTCCAATAGATTTTCTCTTCATTTGTCTCTAATTGAAAATATATATCTGGTTTACTTTTACCTAATAAAAAAATATATGAACCTAAACCTACAATAGCTAATAAAACAACAATAATTATAATATTTGAATAACCTTTTTTACGCATAAATCTTCTTTACTTCCTTTAACACTAAATTTTTTACTTCAACTACATCACCAATTTGTATTGTGCATCCAGAAGCATTAAAATGACCTCCACCATCAAAAATCTTTGCTATTTTCGATACATCAATATCACCTTTACTTCTTAAAGATACTCTGCAACTTCCATTTATATATCTAACAAAAAGAGCTATTTTTACAATACTCATACTCATAACCATATCAAGAGCATCTTCACAATCTCTACTATGAGCTCCTGTTTGTTTAAACCACTCACCAAGAGCATAAATAGTTGCTATTTCTCCACTTTGATGAAGCTCTAAACTATCTAAAACTTTTGGAATAATTCTATATTTTGCCAAAGAGTCTCTTCGTAAAAGCTTACTTGCAATAAATGAAGGATTAGCTCCACACTCAACTAAAAAGTTTATTTTTTTAAATGTTTTCTCATCACATCTTGGAAGAGAAAAGGCTAAAGTATCATCATAAATACCACTATATAGTGCAATAGCACTATTTTTTGAAATATTTAAACCATTATATTTAAAAAACTCAAATACAAGTTCAGCTGTACTACTTTTATATGGATCTACTATATTTATAGTTCCAAAATTCTCATTTGAAGCATGATGATCAAAATTTATTAAAGGTATATCTTTTGGAACTTCAAATCCAAGTCGTTTATAAGTTCCACAATCAAAACTTATAGCTAAGTCATAAAATGGTGGAAAAATATCTGTTATTTTTTCAAATCTACTTAAAAAATCTAAGTTTTGTGGCAAATCAGAGCTAATATTAAAAACCTTATGTTTTATCTTATTTTCATACAAAAGGTTTGAAATAGCTAAAGCAGACCCAATAGAATCTGGATCTGGATTTACATGAGTTATTAATAAAATATATCTACTATTTTTTATTAGCTCTAAAGCCTCTTGATATAAATTTGTATCAACTTGATTTTTAAAAGTAAAATCTTTTTTCATAATTTATTAATCAACTCTCATTGAAAAATCAAGCCATGTTGCTTGATGAATTATACTTCCACTACTAACAGCATCAACACCTGTTTTTGCATAATCGCAAATAGTATCAAGATTTATATTTCCACTTGCTTCAATTAAAACATGAGGATATGAGCTATCTTTAAACATTACAACTTCTCTTATTTGATCCAAAGTCATATTATCACACATAATAATATCAGCACCAGCACTCATAGCTTTAATAACTTGTTCCATTGTCTCACACTCTATCTCTATTTTTGTAACCCAAGAGATTCTTTTTCTAGCTATTTTTACAAACTCACAAAGATCATCAATAGTTCTTAAGTGAGTATCTTTTAACATCAAACAATCATCAAGTCCAAGCCTATGATTTATAGCTCCTCCAACTCTTGAAGCATACTTTTCAAAATCTCTTAAATGTGGTCGTGTTTTTCTAGTATCAAGTAAAACAACTTTGTAACCTTCAAGTTTTTTTACATACCTATTTGCCATTGTTGCAATTCCACTTGCGTGTTGAAGCATATTTAAAAGTGTTCTCTCGCATGATAGAAGTTTTGCAGCTCTTCCTTCAAGTGTTGCTAAAATATCACCAGCAAGAATTTTATCTCCATCTTTTTTTAAAAAATTTATCTTTATTTTTTCTGTTTGAGCCAAAATCTCTGCATACTTAGCACCTGCTAAAATTCCTTCACTTTTTGAAATTATTTTTGCTGTAAATTTACCTTCAGGAGCAATATCATAAAACAGATCCCCTCTTCCATTATCTTCATTGATTGCATGTTTTACAAATCTTTTTATATTTATCATATCTCAAACATCCTTTGTAGAGCTATTTTCGCCCATTTTATAGTATCTTCATCTACTGTTATCTCTGTTAGTGGAGATATTTTGTTATCTTTTATAGATTTTAAAGTTGCATATAAATGCTCTAAAGTTGTCTCATTCATAGTTGGACACTCTGGTTTTGTTGAACTTAAAATATATGTATTTTTCTCTCTTAAACGATTTACCATATTAAACTCTGTTCCAACAACAACTTTTTGCTCAATTGGTAAATTTTTTATATATGTTATAAGTTGTGAAGTTGATCCAATAAAATCAGCTTTTTCACAAACTTTTGGATCACACTCAGGATGAACTGCAACCAAAATACCTGGATATTTAGCTCTATAAAAATCTATATCATCAACATTGAATTGTTGATGTACGCTACAAAATCCATTGTAACAGATAATATCTGCATCTTTTAAATTAGTTCCATCTCCAACAACTGCTGATTTAAGGTTTAAACTTTTAGCAAAATTTTGTCCCAAACAACGATCTGGAACAAAAAATATTTTTTTACCAGATTCTAATCCTTTTTCTATAATTTTGTAAGCATTTGATGATGTACAAACCATTCCACCCATCATTCCAACTCTTGCTTTTACTCTTGCACTTGAGTTAATATATGTGATTGGTAAAATATTTTCATTTGAAATTCCAGCTTCATTTATTAATTTTAAATTCTCTTCAAAATAACCCTCATCTATCATTCTTGCCATTGCACAACAAGCAATTCTTGGCATTAGAACTATTTTTTCGGGGCTCATTATTTTTACACTCTCTCCCATAAAACCAACACCACAAAAGACTACATATTTTGTTTTAGTATCCATAACTTTTTTAGCAAGCTCTAAACTATCACCTGTAATATCAGCTAATTCAAAAACTTCATCTCTTTGATAAAAATGGGCTACAACAGTAACATCTAACTCTTTTTTTAGTTTTAAAATCTCTTCTTTTAAATTCAATAGTAGTACCTTCTAAATTTTTATTAAGTGGGAATATATCAAAAATTTAGTTATAATCTCATTTAATTTTAAAAAACAACAAAGGTATTTGATGGATTTTCTGACAAATCAAAATATAATTTTCTATATATTAGCCTATTTATTTGGTTCTATTCCTTTTGGTCTTATTTTGGCAAAAATTTTTGCAGGTGTTAATGTAAAAGAGTCTGGAAGCAAAAGTATTGGAGCTACAAATGTTTTAAGAGTTGTAAAAGAGAAAGACCCAAAGTTGGCAAAAAAACTAGGTCTTGCAACAGTTATTTTAGATGCAATTAAAGTTACTATTACTCTTTTAATTGCTATTAGCTTTAATGTAAGCCAAGAGACACTTTGGATGATTGCAGTTTTAGGAGTTTTAGGTCATTGCTACTCAATATTTTTAGGATTTGAAGGTGGAAAAGGTGTAGCAACAGGACTTGGTGCTTATATAGTTTTAATTCCTTATGCTACTATTATTGGTGCTATTGTTTGGGCATTTTGCGCAAAAGTTTTAAAAATATCATCTTTATCTTCTTTAATTGCACTAATAGCTGTTTTAGTAAGTGCAAATTTTATATATGATGGTTTAAATGTTGGATCAAACGTACCAATGTATCTAATAGCTTTTATAGTTTTTTATAAACATATCCCAAATATCATTAGACTTGTAAAAGGTGAAGAGAAAAAAGTTGTATGAAAATAGAGATTGAAAATCTATCTTTTAAAACAATTATTGGAATACTTGATTTTGAAAGAGTAAAAAAACAGAAAGTTATAATTAATATATCTTTTGAGTATGAGTTTAAAAATGGTGAATTTATAGATTATGCTGAAGTTTCAAAACTTATCAAAAATAGAGTAAAACAGATGAAATATTTTTTACTTGAAGATGCTTTAGAAGATTTAAAACAAATTTTAAATGAAAATTATGATATTTTTAATCTTAAACTAAAAATTACTAAACCTACAATTATGAAAGATTGTATTGTTAGTCTATCTATTTAAAAAGGAATTATTATGAAAAAAAGAGTTTTATTGGCTATTTCACTTTTAGCTACAGTTGCATCTGCAAATACAACAATGTGTTTTAAAGAGAATCATAAATCTTTATCAACAATTGAGACAGTAGCACTTGATGGTGGTGAGTGTGCTGGAAAACATTCAGTTAATGATATGAAAAAAATGGGTTATATTGTTTCAGATATAAAAATAAATGGAAATAACTATATTTATATATTTAAAAAAGAGCAACAAAACAGTAACTCTAATCAAAATATTGCTCAAATGGATTTAGATGCTATTAGTGCTTCGGTTTTAGCAAAACAAAAAGAGAAAGAGGACTTAAAAAAAGAGCAAGAAGCAAAGGTTAGAGTTGAAGATGCAAAAACTATCTATATCTCAAAATGTCAAAACTGTCATGGAGAAAAAGGTGAGAGCTATATTGGTGGTTCAAGACTAAATAAACTTAGCGAAGATGATATGTTAGCTGGTTATAAAGAGTATGTTCATGGAGTTGGAAATAAATCAAGTTCAGTATATTCAAGTTTTCATATAAATAATTTAAATGATAAAACTGTAAAAGATATTAAAAAATATTTAGATTCAATTAACTAATAATTAAAATAAGGATTAAGCATATATGGATGCGTACGAATATTCGGAATTACTAAAATTACTAAATACAAAACTAAATAATATAAAAGGTATTTTAAAACCAGATGAGTTAAATGCTAGATTAAAAGAGATAATTGAGCTTGAAGCTAGTCAAGATTTTTGGAATGATGTTGAAAATGCCACAAAAATTGGAATAGAAAAAAATAGAATTTTAGGAAAATTAAATAAGTTTAATAAAGCTTATGACTCTTTAAATGGTACAAATGAACTTTATGAAATGGCGTATAGTGAAAAAGATGAAGATACATTACAGCTTTTATATGAAGAGGCTGAAGATTTAGAAGATTTAATTAAATCAACTGAAATATCTGTAATGCTTTCAAATCCTGATGATGCACTAAATGCTATTGTTACAATTCATCCAGGAGCTGGTGGAACAGAGTCTCAAGATTGGGCGAGTATATTGTACAGAATGTATTTAAGATGGGCTGAAAGAAATGATTTTAAAGTTGAAGTTCTTGATTATCAAGCTGGAGATGAGGCTGGAATAAAAGATGTAAGCTTTGTAATACGAGGTGAAAATGCTTATGGATATATGAAGACTGAAAATGGAATTCACAGACTTGTGCGAATCTCTCCATTTGATTCAAATGCAAAAAGACACACATCTTTTACATCTGTAATGGTGAGTCCTGAAATTGATGATAATATTGATATTGTAATTGAAGATAAAGATATTAGAATTGATACATACAGAGCAAGTGGTGCTGGTGGTCAGCACGTAAACAAAACAGAGAGTGCTATTAGAATCACTCATATTCCATCTGGAATTGTTGTTCAGTGTCAAAATGATAGATCTCAACACAAAAACAAAGATAGTGCATTTAAAATGCTAAAATCAAAACTATATGAGCTTGAACTTGAAAAACAAAGAGATAGTAAAAATAGTGGTGATAAGAGTGAGATTGGTTGGGGACATCAAATTAGATCTTATGTTTTACAACCATATCAACAAATAAAAGATAGTAGAAGTAACATTGGATATTCAAATGTAGATGCAATTTTGGATGGTGATATTACTAAAATGATGGAAGATGTTTTAATAGCTACAAATACAAACTAAAAATTAATTTTAAATTAAAAATGGGAAAAATTTGAAGATATTTCTTCTACTGAATATAAATTTACTCAAAATAGTATTAAACCATATATTGGTTTAAATCTAAAATTCTAATCTAAAATTTTTACAAAATAACTTCATAAAGTGCCAAGAAATGGCACTTTATACAAAATTCATTTTTTCTTATTTTATCAACTGCAAAACCTTAAAATAGTAGTATAATTCGCAAAATTCTAAAGGAGTAAATCTTGTCAACTTTGACAATAAACAGTGTACCATTAATTCCATTTGATATAAAAGCAAAAGATCAAATGAAAAAATATTTAAAAGAGATAAATGTCGATTTAAGCGACTATACATTTGCACAAAACTATATTTGGTTAAGCTCTTCTAGCGGTTTTTATTGCATTATAGAAGATACTTTTTGCTTTTTTGTTTTAAGTGGTGGAGAGTTATCTATGCTTCTTCCACCTTTGGGTAAAAAAGAGAGTGTTCATAAAGCAATTTTTAAATGCTTTGAGATTATGAATGCAAACAATAGCAACAAATACTACTCAAAAATTGAGTATGTTCACGAAGAGATGTTAGAAGGGTTTGTAAATCATCTTGAAGAGGGTACATTAATCTTTGAGGCTTTAGAAGATTTTTTAATTGAGAAAAAACTGGTAGATTATATTTATAAAATTGATGACTTAATTGAGCTAAAAGGTGATGCTTATAAATCAAAAAGAAATGAGATAAATAAGTTTAAAAAAGCTTATCCAAACTATAGAATTGAGATTCTTGATACAAAAGTTCACTCTACTTTAATTTTAAATCTATTTAATAAATGGGTTAGTGATAGAAC
>NZ_JBAZAH010000010.1:0-43091 GCF_041672065.1 Aliarcobacter sp.
TACAGCTAAGAATATACCAAAAAATCTCCAAGCTTCAATGCTTAAGCCTTCAGGGGCAGGAATAAACCAAATAATTAACCCCAATAATATAGGTACAAGTAATTTTATATTTTTACTTGACATAAAATCTCCTTATAAAAAAATTAAGTAATTATAATATATTTTTATTACAATCTTATTATAAGAAAAATTTAAATATTTAAAAAGTGTGATAAAAGATATAAAAATATCAGACATATAAAATAAATCTTAATTGCATAAATAATATTTAATTTAAAAATCTCTTTTGGATTGCAAGAGTATCTTGAACTTAAAGTTAGATTTAACCCAGATATTGGAGAGGTTGATACTGTTGTTGCCCATGACATTAAAAAAGTCATAGCAAGAAGAGTATGATTTGCATTGACAAAAAAATCTCCCAAAATTGATATAGATATAATTGGATGAATTCCAATAAAACCTAAAATTATAAAAGTAAGTAAAACAATTGAAGCTGTTTTGTAATCAAAAATTTCAAAAGGGAGTTTAAAATCAAATGATAAAAGAGTAGTTCCTATAAAAATTCCAAAAATACCAGCTACTAAAAATAGTGTTAATTCACTCTTCATTTTTGGTAAATCATCAATTATATAAAATTTTAATATTTTAAAACTTTCAAAAAAACCTTTTTTTATAGGTAAAATAAAAAGAGTAAGAAGTAAAGAGAAAAGTGAGATTAAAACAATAATTTTAAGATCTTCGTAAAAATGGTGAGTAAATAGAACAAAAATAGCTAATAGAAGTGGAATAAAAAGTGTTTGTAAAGATAAAGGATAGCCTTGAAATGTTGATAAATCAAACTTTTTATTGTAGTTTACTTCAAGTAGCGTAATTATAAAAGTTGCTATTGCTAAAAATATTCCAAAAAAGATTATTGTAAGCGTTTGTAAATTTGGAGCATAAGTAATAGCAGCTGCAAATGCCACAAAAAAAGGTGACCAGTAAGCATCACTTGCAAATGATCGAGTAAGTAAAACTATTTGTAAAGTACTCAATTTCCCTTTTTTGTACATTTTATCAGCAACCAAAAGTAGGGCTGATAGATTTATAACTGAACCAAATAGATGAATACTTAAATATGTTTTTATAAATGAGCTTTTTCCACTTGGAAGTTCAATACTCTTTTCACTTCTAGGAGTTGCAATAAGTTTTAAAAATCCAACTGCTATTAAAAGATTTAGAAGATATAAATTTATACTAAATGCTTTGTAAAAATCTATTTTTATATCATTAAAATAGCAGTATAAAAGGGATAAAAAGGATAAAAGTAGAAGTGTTGATATAAGTTTTCTCTTTTTTAATGTAAAAAACAAAATTGTAACAGCTATCCAAATTGATACAACAGCCACTATTTGAAGATTTTCATTAAAAAAGTATGAGTAGAGTGTAAAAATAAACGATAAAAATATTAAAAATCCTGAAAATCTTGAAAGTGCTAACATAAAAATCCTATATCTTAAAATCGTATTATATTAAAACTTAGTATAATTCAAGGAAAAAAGGAAAAAATTGATAAGACTTGGTTCAAATTCGCCAACAAGAGCAAAGATACTAAAAGATTTTAAGATTGATTTTATACAAAGTGGTGGAAGTTTTGATGAGGATAGTATAACAACTTCAAATCCTAAAGAGTTTTGCTATGCTGCTACAAAGGGAAAATTTGATGAGTTGTATAATAGATATGGGATTGAAATACCACTTTTGGTTGCTGATAGTGTAGTAACTTGTGAAGGTAAACTTTTAAGAAAAGCAAAAGATTATGAAGATGCAAAAAATATGCTAGAACTTCAAAGTGGAAATGAAACTTCTGTAATTACTTGTATGATTTATAAATCAAAATCTATTGAGTTAATTGATATATCTATTACAAGTTATGAGTTTGAAGAGTTTAGAGAAGATGATCTTTTAAACTATTTAAAAAGTGGTGAGTGCTTTGGAAAAGCAGGAGCAATTATGGTTGAAGGTTTTTGCAAACCTTATATAAAAAAGGTATCTGGTCTTGAAACTACAGCTATGGGACTTAGTATTGAAAAATTAATACCTTTTTTAAAACTATAAAGTTTTAAAAAGGTCTTTGTTTAAAGCTACAACTAAAGCTACAACTAAAAGTAAAATCACAAATACAATTAGCATTATATTCCAATTAAATGCTTTGTATATCATTGATGGAACAAGTGAGCCTGTTGCTCCTCCTAGATAGTAAAAGGTTAAATACATTCCAGAAGTTAAAGATTTTTGTGATTTTTGCATAGAGTTTGCAAGTTGAGTGCTAACTGTATGAGCTGTAAACATTCCTATACAAACTAAAAATAGAAGTAAAAAAAGATATAAAATATTTTCTATAAATAGTGATGATATAGTAAAGATAAAAAATATTGTTGCATATAATATGGTATTTATTTCACCCTTGAAAAAATTTACTATTTTTTTAGAGTTTAATGATACTAAAATTCCCATTCCATATCCTAAATATAAAAGAGCAATTTGAAACTCAGAAAAATCACTTGATAACTCTTTTGCTCTAAAAGGAAGCACATTTAAAACACCTGAGAATACAAAAAATATACAAAACATTACAAAATATACTATTACAAATCTTCTATCTTTTAATATATTTACTACATCTGAAATTTTTGGTTTTATAATATTGGCTTCACCATTAAAGTTTAGTTTTTTAATTAATAAAATAGAGATAAATATAGCAAATGACAAAGAGTAAAATACATATTCATAAGAAAAAGTTGTTGCAATAAACCCTGAAAAAACTCTTCCAATAAGTCCTCCAAAAACTGTTCCAGCAACATAAATAGACATATTAAATTTAATATTATCTTTATCTATATTTGCCAAAATACTCATAAGTGAAGTTAAAATTGCTGGAATTACTAATGCTTCACAAACTCTAAAAAACAAAAATAGTTCATAACTATTTGATAAACCTAAAAATATGTTTGTGATTAATAGAACTATTGATGCATTTATTAACATCTTTTTTGCACAAACTTTCTCTAAAATATAACCGTATATTATTGGTGCAACTGCTAAAAAGAACAAAATAACAGCTGTAAAAAGTGAAGCCTCTGTAATAGTTACTTTAAATTTTGTGGCTAAAAGTGGTTGAAGTGGTTGAGTTGCATACATTACAGACATTGTAACAATTAGTCCATATATGATAATTAATAGATTACTTTTCAAAATAGATTACCTAGCCTTTAAAAAAGCTAATTCTACTCTTAAAAATATTTGTTTAAAGTTAAGCAAAATAGTAAAACTAGGGAAAAATCCCTAGTTTTTAATCAAATGAAGGTTTTGGAGTTTTATCGTTTGATTCTGGAAGTTGTGGATAAACAATAGCTGGTTTTTCACCTGTTAATGATTTTAAGAAAGTTACAATTTTAGAAGCTTCTTTATCAGAAATTTCTATTCCTAATTGTACAGAACCCATCTCTTTAACTGCCTCTGCTAAAGACCAGATTTGTCCATTGTGGAAATATGGAGCTGTTTCAGTTATATTTCTTAAAGATGGAGTTTTAACCATACCGTTCTCATCACCTGCAAAGTCACCAACGCTTATAAATTTGTATTTATTTGCAACTTGGAATGGTTGCATTGTTCCACCAAGAGCAATTCCTGTGTGACAAGCCGTACAACCTTTATTTAAGAATAATTCTAATCCCTCTTTTTCAGCTTTTGTTAAAGCATTAGCATCACCTTCTAAGAATTTATCAAATCTTGATGGTGTAACTAAAGTTCTTTCAAATGTAGCAATTGCACTTGTGATTTTATCAAAATCAACTTTTGTATTTTTCCCATAAGCTTTTTTAAACTCATCTACATAAGCTGGAATTGAATTAATTCTCTCTTCAACAAGTGCTGGAGGTGCAGCCATCTCTGGACCTGCTTGAATTGGACCTGCTGCTTGATCAGCTAAGTGAGGGCTTCTTCCATCCCAAAATTGTGCTTTAAAAAATACTGAGTTATAAACTGTTGGAGAGTTTAAGTGGTGTGGATTTGAAGTCCATCCATGTCCAATTGCAACAGGAACACCATCAGCTCCACCAAGTGCTAGATTATGACATGTGTTACAAGATATTAAATTACTTCTTGAAAGTCTTGGATCAAAATATAATTTTTTTCCAAGTTCAACTTTTGCATCTGTTATTGGATCTGCTTTATCATCAATTAATTTCATTAAAGCTTTTTTATCTGATGGGATAGGCTCCAAACCAAAGTTTTTTGATTTTGTGATTAATGCTTGATCAGCAAAAAGTGTAGTTGCACCTAAAAATAGTGCTAAAGAAATTTTTAGTTTCATATAAAATCCTCCTAAATGATTTAAGAAATCATAGGAAAATTTTTATTAATTAGAGCTTAGTTTTATCTGTTTTTATAAATAATATTATAATTTTTACTTATAAAATAGGAGATAAAATATCCTATTTTATCTTTTCAACTAACTGTTTTGGAAGAAGACCTAAAGAGTCTTCAACAAGCTTAGTGTCGCCGTGTTCTATAAAGTTATCTTCAAATTCAAATGATTTTAAAGAGATATTTTTTATACTCTCTTCATTTAAAGCCTCTAAAATAGCACTTGCTACACCGCTTTGTTTTTGTGAATCACTAAAAACATACCAAGAGTCATATTTTTTTGATAAATCTTTTAAGATATTTTTATCTATTGGTTTTATAAATCTTAGATCTAATATTGCTATATCTTCACTATGAAGCTGTTCAACTTCAATAGCTTTTGATACACCACTTCCATATCCAATGAAAAGTTTATTTGAAGTTCCATTTTTAAGTAGTTCTGCTTTTCCTAACTCAAATTTAGAAGCTTTGTACTCTAAATCTTTAAATGAACCTCTTGGATATCTAATTGCACAAGGACTATTTAAAGTATATGCAAACTCTAAAGATAGTTCCAATGTTTCGTTATCTCTTGGAGCAAATAAAATCATATTTGGAATAAATCTTAAAAAACTAATATCAAAAGCTCCTTGATGAGTCTCACCATCATTTCCAACAATTCCAGCTCTATCCATTGCAAAAACAACAGGCAGATTCATAATACAAACATCATGAATTATCTGATCAAAACCTCTTTGTAAAAATGTAGAGTAGATTGTAACAAAAGGTTTAAATCCCTCTTTTGCCATAGCTGCCATTGAAGTAACTGCATGTTGTTCAGCAATTGCTACATCCCAAAAACGAGAAGGAAACTCTTTCATTAATTTATCCATTCCGGTTCCACTTGGCATGGCGGCAGTTACACCAACAATATTTTCATATTTTTTTGCTAAATTTAATAAAGAGTTAGAAAATACTTCAGTTGCACTTATTTGTGTACTTTTTTTGATAAACTCTCCATTTTCAACATTAAAAGGACCAACTCCATGCCACTTTTCATGTTGTCCTTCAGCAATTTTATAACCTTTTCCTTTTACAGTTCTTGCATGAACAATTACTGGTTTATTCATAGATTTAGCTATTTCTAAAGTCTCTATAATCTCTTTTAGATCATGTCCATCAATTGGACCTATATAATCAATTCCCATCTCTTCAAATAAAATACCAGGAGTTATTAGTTTAATTGAGCTCTCAATTCTTTTTGCTAAATAAGTTGTACCTTCTGGCATATTGTTTCGTATAAACTTATCAACTGTTGCTTTAAAACTTTGATAAGTTTTTCCAGCTAATATTTTTGATAGATATTTTGAAATTGCACCAATTGGTTTTGCAATACTCATTTCATTGTCATTTAAAATTATTACAACTGGAAGTTTTAAATCTCCTAATTCGTTTAGAGCTTCATAAACCATTCCAGCGCTCATAGAACCATCTCCAATCATAACAACTGGAACTCTATTTTCACCTTTTAGTTTTATAGCTTTTGCTGCACCAACTGCAAGTGAGATAGAAGTTGAACTATGACCAGCTACAAAGTAATCAGCAGAGCTCTCATTTGGTTTTGTAAAGCCACTTAATCCACCAAATTGTCTAATTGTTTCAAACTCATCCCATCTAGAAGTTAAAAGTTTGTGAGGATAACATTGATGAGAAACATCAAATATAAATGGATCACTATTTACATCAAAAACTTTGTGCATTCCAATAGTTAATTCAACAGCACCAAGTGTTGATGAGAAGTGCCCACCTTTTCTTGATACTACATCAATTATTCGCTCTCTTATTTTGCAAGATAGCTCTTTTAACTCTTCGATTGATTTATCTTTTATTTGCATTTTAAATCTATTTTAACTCTTCTAAAACTTCAGTCAGCAGTTTAAAAAACTTAGTATTTTGTGCTTGAGTACCAATTGTAACTCTAATTGCATTTAGACCATAACCTGTTAAATCTCTAATAATCATCCCTCTTTCTAAAAGTTTTTGAGCAATCTCTTTTGAAATAAAGTTTTTGAATAAAATCGTAATGAAGTTTGTATATGAAGGTATATATTCAAAACCATTGTCTTGGCAATATTTTTCATATCTTTTCATCTGTTTAAAGTTTTTTTCAATACAATCATCTACAAACTCTTGATCTTTTAAAGCTTCAATAGCTGCTGCTAAGCTTAAAGTTGTAATATTAAAAGGAGCTCTTATTTTATAAAAAGTTGAAATAATATCCTCATTTGCTAAACCATAACCAACTCTCATTCCTCCAAGAGCATAAGCTTTTGAGAAAGTTCCAAGATAGATTGCATTTGGAAATTTTTCTATTAAATCTTTTGGAGAGATTCTTTTTTTCTCATCTTTAAAACTAGCATACTCTTGATATGCACCATCAACTACAACTAATGTGTTTTTATCAATAGTTTCTAAAAATTCATAAACTTCATCTTTATCTAAACACTCCCCTAATGGATTGTTTGGAAGACAAAGAAAAATTACATCAGCTCCATGTTTTTTATAAAGTTTACTAAACTCTTTTAAGTTGTGTTGAGAAGATTTTGTTTTGATAATCTTTGCACCAACTTGTTTTGAATATATTTCATACATAGCAAATGTTGTTTGAGCCATTAAAACTTTTGAATTCTTTTTACATTTTGCATGAACTGCAAACTCTAAAATTTGATCACTTCCAGAACCAATAATTACATTTTTGCTATTAAGATTGAACTTATTTGCCAAAGCTTCTTTTAATTCAAACATAGAGTCATCTGGATATAAGTACATATTTTTTGCAAGACTCTCTATTTTTGCAACAACTTTTGGGCTTGTCCCATAAGGATTCTCATTTGATGCAAGTTTTACAACATCTTTTTGATTAATTCCATACTCTCTTACAACTAACTCAATTGGTTTTCCAGCCTCATAAGTTGATAAATTCTTCAACACTTTATTAAATTTCATTTTTGCTCCTTGCTTAATTTATATATCTTTTATCTCTTTTACATAAGATCCTAAAACCTTTATACTACTCTTATGTTTATCTAAAACCTCTTTAACATTTTCATCATCTTTATGTCCATCAAAATCTATGAAAAATATAGATATTCCTTCAACAATATGAGATTTTATTTTTGTTAAATTTATTCCAGCATCGTTAAAATCATTTAGAAATTTTACAAGTGCTCCTTGAGTATCTGGAAGATTTACCAAAATAGATGTTTTGTCATTTCCACTTTGAGAATTTTCAAAATCACTTAATATGAAAAATCTTGTTTTATTGTTATCTTTATCTTCAATATTTTCAAATAAGATTGGAAGATTATAAAGTTTTGCTGCAACATGAGAACAAATTGCCGCACTATTTGCTTCAATTGCTGCTAGTTTTGCAGCTTTTGTTGTTGATTCAACTGGAATTAATTCAACTTCATTTAGTCCAAAATTATTTAAAAATTTTCTACACTGATCAAATGCTATATCTTTTGAATATATCTTTTTTATATCGCTTATTTTATCACAAGTTGTTGCAAGTGTGTGATGAATGTTTAATACAACTTCAGCAACTATTTTTGAGTTAAAATTTGTAAAACCATTTATTGTGTCATTTACAATTCCATTTGAAGAGTTTTCAATTGGTACAACACCAAATTTTATCTTTTTTGACTCTAACTCTTTAAAAATTCCCAAAATTGAGCTAATAGATACATAAGAGCTCATAGCTCCAAATCTACTCTCAGCTGCTTGATGTGTAAAGCTTCCTTGAGGACCCAAATATCCAATGTTTTCTGGTAGTTCAATATTTCTTGATATTGCAAAGATTTCTAAAAACAGAGCTTCAATAGCACTTCTATTTAAAAGACCATTTTTTTCTTTATTAATTTTATCAAGTCTATCAATAATAGCCTTCTCTCTATCAGGTCTATATATTGCACCACCACTTTTTGCTTTTAAAGCCCCAACTTTATGAACTAGCTGCATTCTTTCATCTAAAAGTTCAAGAAGTCTATTATCAATATTATCAAGCTTATTTCTTAATTCAAGTAAGCCATCTTCACAACTTGCCATTCAAAATCCTTATTTTATAAACTCTTCTTCTAAAGCAATTAAATCTTCAAATTTTTCTCTTCTTCTAATTAATCTATCAACACCATTTTCAACTGCAATCTCTGCAACTCTTCCTCTTGTATTGTAGTTACTAGACATTGTAAATCCATAGGCTCCAGCACTGTGAATTACCACTAAATCATCACTTTGTGTCTCTTGTAAATCTATATTTTTTGCAAAAAAATCTCCACTTTCACAAACAGGTCCTACAATGTTACAATTTGAGAAGTTTTTATTATCATTTAAAACTTCAATTTTATGATAAGCATTATATAAAGCAGGTCTTATTAAATCATTCATAGCTCCATCAACAATAACAAATCTCTTATTTCCGTTTATTTTTTCATATAAAACTTTTGTTACAAAATATCCAGAGTTTCCAACAATAAATCTTCCTGGTTCACAAATAACAGTTAAATCAAGACCAAACATAGAGTCTAAAATTGATTGTGCATACTCATATGTATCAATTAGCTTCTCTTCATCATAGATAATTCCTAAACCACCACCAACATCCATAAATGATAGTTCAATTTTTATAGCTTTTAAGTTTCTTACTAAATCAGCCACAATTTTAACAGCATCTTTAATTGGTTGAAGTTGAGTAAGTTGCGATCCAATATGACAGTGAATTCCAGTTGGCTCTAAAAAATCACTATTTTTACACTGAATATACATTCTTTTTGCTGTATCAATATCTACTCCGAACTTATTTTCATGTAGACCTGTTGAGATATATGGATGAGTTTGTGGATCAATATTTGGATTTACTCTTATTGAGATTCTTGCAACTTTATTTAACTCTTTTGCTATTGTTTCAACTTTATTTAACTCAGCAGCACTCTCTACATTTATAAGTAAAATATCTAAAGTTAAAGCCTCTTTTATCTCTTCATCACTTTTCCCAACACCTGAGAAGATAATTTTATATGAAGGAATTCCAACTTTTAAAGCTCTTTTTACCTCTCCAATACTAACACAATCAGCTCCTGCTCCTAAGTTTGCAAGATGTTGTATTACACTTAAATTCGAGTTTGCTTTAACTGCATATGCTATTAGAGATTTTCTTGCTCTAAATGACTCTTTAAGCTCAGTATACTGTTTTTTAATGTAATCAAAATCATATACATAATATGGTGTTTGATATTTTTGTGCAAGTGTTTTAAAATCTATATTCATAATTCTCCTAATTAAAGTTTATATCTATTTATCAGTTCCATTCCAAGCAATTTTTGGTTTTCCATCTTCAAACTCAACTGCTGGCATACCCATTATATTAAATCCACTATCAACATGGTGAATTTCACCAGTTACCGCACTACTTAAATCGCTAAGTAAATACATTCCAGAGTTTCCAACTTCATCAATTGTTACATTTTTCTTTAATGGAGAGTGAGCTTCATTCCATTTAAGCATAAATCTAAAATCACCAATTCCAGCAGCTGCTAAAGTTTTGATTGGACCTGCACTAATAGCATTTACTCTAATTCCATCTTTTCCTAAATCTTCTGCTAGATATTTAGTAGTCATATCTAAAGCTGCTTTTGCAACTCCCATTAAGTTATAGTTTGGAATATATTTTTCTCCACCATAATATGTTAATGTTAAAATTGAAGAGTTAGAAGATAAAAGAGGTTTTAACTCTTTTGTAACTTCAATTAATGAAAATACAGATATATCCATTGCTATATCAAATGCCTCTTTTGATATATTGTGAAATCTTCCGCTTAAACCCTCTTTTGGAGCAAAAGCGATTGAGTGAACAATAAAATCAATCTCGCCTAAATCTTTTTTTAAAGATTCTCTTAAAGCAACTATCTCTTCAGGTTTAGAAACATCACAAGGATAAACTAAATTAGAGCTTCCAAACTCAGCAGCTATTGGTTCAACTCTTTTTTTAAGAGCATCATTTAAATATGTAAATGCAATTTGTGCACCTTGTGCATGACAAGCTTTTGCAATTCCATAAGCAATTGATTTGTCATTTGCTACACCTAAAATAACACCTTTTTTACCCTTCATTATCATTATAAATCCTTTGTATTTTCTAAAATTTGTATAAAATCATCTATTTGCCAAGATGCAGTTCCAATTAAAGCTCCATCAACATTTTTAATAGAGCAAATCTCTCTTACATTTTCAACTTTAACACTTCCACCGTAAAGAAGAGGTTTGTTGATTTTTGATTTTATTGCATTGTGAACTTTTTTGATATCTTCGTTTGTTGCAGTAACACCTGTACCAATTGCCCAAACAGGCTCATAAGCAAGAATTAAATTTTCATAGCTTGTATCAATACCAACAAATTGTTCAAAAATATACTCTAAAGTTTTGTCTAAACCTTCATTTTTAACCTCTAAAGGCTCTCCAATACAGTAGATTATTTTAAAATCTAAGTTTTTGTAAAACTGATATTTTTTTGCAATCTCTTCTTGAGACTCATTTAAAATATGTCTTCTTTCACTGTGACCTATTAATATAGTTTTGATTCCAAACTCATCAATTTGTAAACTTCCAATCTCACCTGTAAAAGAGCCATATTCTACAGCATAAGCATTTTGAACACCAATTTTAAGATTTGAAACTATATTAAAAGAGTCTAAAGAGCATGAAGTTGGAAATACTAAAACTTCATTTTGAATACTTTTTTCAATCATAAAAGAGTTTAATTTTTCAATATACTCTTTAGTACTCTTTCTTGTATGGTTTGTCTTAAAATTACTTGCAATAATTGCCATTTATTTATCATCCTCAATAACTAAAGCTTTAACTCCAGGAAGAATTTTTCCTTCAATTAACTCTAAAGATGCTCCACCACCAGTGCTTATAAATGTCATATCATCTTCATCACCAGTAATTCTTACTAAATCAGCTGTATCTCCTCCACCAACAACAGTGGTCGCATATGAACTTGCTACTGCGTGAGATATTTTTGTGCTTCCTTTTGCAAATTTTTCCATCTCATAAACACCCATTGGACCGTTCCATAAAATAGTATTTGCATCATTTAAAACTTCACTAAATAATAAGGCAGTTGCTGGTCCTATATCAAGCCCTATCCAAGATTTTGGTATCTCTTGAACTGGAACAATTTTAGCAATAGCTTCAGCATCAAAAGCTTCAGCAACAACAATATCAACAGGAAGATATAGTTTTGTATCTTTTTGTTTTGCTAATTCCATAATTTTTAAGGCTTCAGGAATTAAATCCTCTTCAACAAGTGATTTTCCAATTTCATATCCTAAAGCTTTTAAGAATGTAAATGCCATTCCGCCACCAATTACAATTTTATCAACTTTTGGAACAAGATTATAAAGTGCTTCAAGTTTTCCAGATACTTTTGATCCTCCAACTATTGATACAAATGGTCTTTTAGGATTTTCAACAATATGGTGGAAAAATTTAATCTCTTTTGCAAGTAAAAATCCAGCAGCTTTGTGATTTATATCAAAATATTTTGCAATACCTTCAACAGATGAGTGAGCTCTGTGAGATACTCCAAAAGCATCATTTACATAAACATCAGCCATTGAAGCTAATTTTTTACTTAACTCTTCATCATTTTTTGTTTCACCAGCTTCAAATCTCATATTCTCTAAAAGCATTATTTCACCAGATTTTAACTCTTTTGCCATTTGTAGAGTTTTTTCACAAACTACATTTGGAGCTAATTTTATCTCTTGCTTTAATAAAATATGTAATCTTTTTGCAATTGGTGCTAGTGAGTATTTCTCTTCAAAACCACCTTTTGGTCTTCCAAAGTGGCTAGCTAATATAACAGAGCAATCATTATCAATACAATATCTAATTGTATTCAAAGCACTTCTAATTCTTCTATCATCTGTAATGTTATTGTACTCATCAACTGGAACATTAAAGTCACATCTAATAAAAACTTTTTTACCAGCAATATCTATATTTTTAATCTCTTGTAACTTCATTTTATCCCTTATTTTTTCGATATATAAACAGCTAAATCTACAAGTCTAGCAGAATATCCCCACTCATTGTCATACCAGCTCATAACTTTTATCATATTTCCACCAATAACTTGAGTTAAATCAGTAGCAATAATTGTAGAGTTTGTATTTCCTATTAAATCACTTGATACAAGCATTTCATTATCAACTGCAACAATACCAGCTAACTCTTTTGATTTTTGAGTAAATAAAGCATTTATCTCATCTTTTGTAGTATCTTTTTTGATTACAAAGTTTACATCTACCATAGATACATTTGGAGTTGGAACTCTTACGCTTTGACCATGAAGTTTTCCATCAAGTTGAGGCATAATAAGTCGCATAGCTTTAGCTGCACCTGTGCTTGTAGGAATCATATTAGCAGCACCAGCTCGTGCTCTTCTTTTATCAGATTTGTGTTTTACATCTAATATATTTTGGTCATTTGTATATGAGTGAATAGTTGTCATTAAACCTTTTTCAATTCCAAAAGCATCATCTATAATTTTAGCTATTGGTCCAAGGCAGTTTGTAGTACAAGATGCATTTGAAACTATATTTTCACCACCATAAGTTGACTCGTTTACACCCATAACATAAGTTTTTGTATCATCTTTTGCAGGTGCACTCATAACAACTTTTTTAGCACCATTTTTTATATGAACTTGACAAGACTCTTTTGTTAAATATGCTCCTGTACACTCTAAAACAATCTCTGCACCACAATCTTTAGTAAATGTTAGCTCATTTGCATCTCTAGTTGAGTATAATTTTGCATTAATTTTACCCATTTTTAAGTAACCATTCTCAACTTTAACATCACCATTAAAAGTTCCATGAACAGTATCATATTTTGTAATATACTCAAGCATTGAAGCTTCAGCAGTATCATTAATAGCAACCAGTTCAACATCATCTCTGTTGGCAATAATTCTAGCCACACATCTTCCTATTCTTCCAAATCCGTTTATTGCAACTTTAATAGCCATCTAATCCCTTTATAAAAATTCTAAATAGCAAATATTTTATCGAAAAATTGCTATAATATAATTTAATTCATAATTTGAGGTAAGTTTTTTTTGAAAATTGCAATTTTTGGTGGTAGTTTTGACCCAATACATTTAGCACATGAAAAGATAGTTAAGACTGCACTAGAAGTTTTAGATATTGATAAATTAATCATAGTTCCAACTTATCTAAATCCATTTAAAAAAGATTTTTTATTTGAGCCAGAGATTAGATTCAAGCTTTTAAAAAAAGTTTTTGAAGATGATAAAAGGGTTGAGGTTTGTGATTATGAGATTAAGCAAAAAAAACTAAGCTACACTTATGAGACTATTAGATATATTAAAAGTTTATTAAATCCTAGCAAAATCTACTTCATAATAGGTGAAGATAATCTAAAATCTCTTTATAGATGGCACAATATTGATGAGCTAAAAGAGAATTTAGAGTTTGTTGTGGCTAAAAGAGCTGGATATAATCTCTTATCAAGTGAGTTTAAAACTCTTGATATAAATATAGATATTAGCTCTACAAGACTGCGTGAAAAATTAGATTTAAACTATGTTCCAAAAGTTATTTGGGAAGATTTAAAAAACTTAAAAAAGGAAAAAATTGAAAAATAGAGTAGAGAATATAAAAGCTATTTTAGAAGATAAAAAAGCTGTTGATGTTGAACTTTTTGATTTGAAATCAAAAGAGTATTTAGTTGATTATGTTGTAATTGCTACAACTTTAAATCCAAAACATGGTGCTGCACTTTTGGATTATTTAAAAACAGATTTAAAACCAAAAGGTGAAGAGTTTTTAAGAGTTGATGAAGATGAGAATTGGACTGTTATTGATTTAGGAGATATTTTTATTCATTTAATGAGTGAAAAATATAGAGAAAAATATAACTTAGAAGATTTTTTAGAAAGCTTTGCAAAGCCTAAAAATTAAATAAAGATAGAGATTTATCTCTATCTTTTGTTTAGATTAAAACCCATCAGTTATATCATACTCATAATTTATTGTTGCTTTTACATTTTTCATAGTTGAAGCTCCTAATGCTTTTTGATTATATTTAAAAGACCAAACTTTTTTTACTTCTAAGTCATCATTAACAGTTATTGGATAATTACTTCCAAGCACACTTGATGTGTACCAAATATTGTTTTGACTTGAAGATATTTTGTGTAGTATTCCACCTTTGCTAGGAGTTACTGTACCTGTTGTTGTAATAGATTTAACAATAGCACCATTTGGAATAGATGAATTATTTGTTAAATTCATATTAATAATTGAAGAATCAACACCATTTGGGTTTGTTAATATATCTGGATTTCCAGGATTTGAAGCAGTACCTACAAAATCAAATGTTCCATTAGCTGAATATATTCTTTTTTCAACTGTAACCGTAAAATACATATCGCCAGTATAACTTCCTCTAGTAACTTTTATATAAAATGTTTGTGCATTTATATCAGCATCTGCATTTGCAAAAAGAAATGGTAAGTAATTAGAAGTAGTATTTATTATAGTATCTCCTAGATTAATTCTTTTGCCAGTACTATCAAGTGTTTCTATTGTCATACCTAAATAGCTATCATTGTAGGAAGTTCTAGCATATATTTTATCTCCAGCACTTGCTGTAAATTTATAATAAGCTTCATTTATATTTGGTTCTAGCCAAGTAGTATCTGGAGTATAATATTCCCAATAACCCATTACATAGGCATCATTTAATGTATTATTGCCTGTAATTGTAGCAGAAACATTTGTTATACCAAATAAACCAACAAAAAACATTACTAAAACAGCTTTTAGTATCTGTTTAAAACTTTTTTTCAACATCATTTTTGTCTCCTTGTATATAAGATATTTGATTTTATGATTGTTAAAGTTAAATAAAGATTAGTTTGATAAAATTAATCTAAATTAAAGAAATGTAATAATAAAAAAAGGGGAATTGTTATGAAGATAAACACTAATATTCAGCAGTTTAGTTCGTTAAGTGGAATAAAAGTAACACAAAATAATTATACACAACAAACTAATAAAAATAGTGAAGCAGTAAATATTGATATAGATAAAAATACTTTAAATAGCTTAAATCTACTTTCATCTTTAGATGAAGAAACTTTTATTAAAAGCTACAACAACTTTATAAGTGATGATGAAAAAGCTGTTAGAAATAGACTAGAAGAAGTTTACTCAAAAGCAACAAAAGAGAATAAAAAATTTGCAAATCCAGAGCAACATATTAGTGATAAATATTACTCACAAGCTTCACCATATTATATAGAAGGATTAAGTCGAATAGAAAGAGATGTAGCTCATAAACATGAAATGGATTATTTAAAATATGGGAAGTTAAGAAATATAAGCTTTATTGACCCAAATATAAAAGATTTAAATTCAATGAATGATAGAGTAGAGAGTGCTGAAAAAAAAGCATTTAATAGAGATATGGTTAATGAGCAGTTCCAACAACTTTTAAATAAATATGGTATTTCTATTCCTAAAGATAGTAATCTTAGATTTACAATTGAACCTTATGATTATAAAGTAACTGTTAGCGGACTTGATGATAAAAATCTATCTAGTTTAATAGAAGATGTTTTAAATACAGGAGATAACTCAAAAGAATTATTTAGTCATATTTCACTTAGTCGTTCAAGCTATATAGATGATTCAATACAATTTAGTAAAGATAAATCAATGAAACATTCTATATATCATACTGTAAAAGAGCTAACTGGCTATGACTTAAGAGATTTGGAAAATGTAGATGGTAAATTTATTACAGAAGATGGAACAGATGTTATGGAGCTACTAAGAATTGGTGTTATAAATAGTAAAAATATTCCTGAGGAATACAAGGGAGTTGCCTTTGATGGTTATAGTGCGAATTTATCAGAACTTGCAAAAAAAGGCTTTGAAAATGTACCTGATTTGGTTTTATCAATAGATTATAAAAATGGAAGTTTTTATGATGTAGGACAAAGTGAAAATTTTGGAATGGGAAAAACAAAATGGATAGATGAGTTAAAAGCTTCAAAATCTCAAACTTTAGGAGAAGCTTTCAAAAATTATAGACAAGATAGTGTAAATCTTGAAGATAAACAAGATATTATAAAAGATGCTTTAAATTTAAATACTCTAACTTTGGATAGTTTAAAATCTGAAGCAAAAGGTTTATTTGAAGAGTATGGAACAACTGATTTTGAATTAATCAAACTAATACTAATGCAAAAATATCTTACTGGAAAAGAGGATAGTCAAGCCGATAAAGAATTTTATAAACTCTTAAAAGAGTGGGAAAATCATACAAAAGAGATTACATAATCTCTTTTGCTTCAATTCCAAGAAGTTTAAGTCCTGTTTTTATACTTAATTTTGCCATACTTAGAACTTTTAAGTAAGTTTTTTCTTCACTACTTCCAATAATTTTATGTTCATTATAAAACTTATGTACGCTAGAAGCTAGATTGTATAAGTATTCAGTAATTTTTTGCATATCTCTTTTAGAAAATGCATCCTCTAAAACAGATTTTAAAAGAAGTGATTCATAAACTAAATTTAAAGCTTCACTATTTAAAGCTTCAAAGCTCTCATCTTTTACATCATCTAAACTTAAATTTGATTTTACAAAAACTTGATTTATTCTTGCGTGTGCATAGTTTATATAAAAAATTGGATTACTTGAGTCTTGATTTTTTAACATATCAATATCAAACTCCAAGTGAGTATCACTTTTTTTAGTTAAGAATATAAATCTTAAAGCATCACTTCCAATCTCAGAAGTTATATCAGACATTAATATAACATTACCAGCTCTTTTACTCATTTTATAAGGTTGTCCACCTTTAAGTAGCTGAACCATTTGAGATAAAATAACCTCAAGTTTAGAAGAGTCATTTCCTAAAAACTCAATAGCTGCTTTTACTCTTGTAATATAACCGTGGTGATCAGCTCCCCAAATATTTATATATTTGTCAAACTCTCTATCAAATTTATTTTTGTGATAGATTATATCTCCAGCTAAATACGTAGGAATTCCATTTTCTCTTACAACAACTCTATCGCTATCATCACCAAATTGTGTTGATTTTAGATAAACTTTTTCATCTTTTGTGTAAAGTGAACCATTTTTTTCTAAAACAGTTTTTGTATTTTCCCATGAGCTATAAAGTGATTTTTCGGATACAAAATTTTGAAAACTTATTCCTAAATCACCTAAATCTTTTATGATTATTTGCATTACTATATCTTTTGCAAAAATTGCCATCTCTTCAAATCTACTCTCATCATAGATAATATCTTTTCCATATTTTTCTATAATTTTTTCGGCAATCTCTATTAAATATTCGCCTCTGTAATAACTCTCTGGATACTCTACAGTTTCATTAAATATAAAATCTCTAGCAGCCAAACTAACGCTAATTCCAAGAAGTTGCATTTGAGCACCAGCATCATTTATATAGTACTCTGTTGTTATAGGATATCCTAAATATGTTCCAACTTTATATAAAGTATCTCCAAAAACAGCCCCTCTTGCATGTCCAATATGAAGAGGACCTGTTGGGTTTGCACTTACATACTCTAGAAGTATTTTTTCATCTTTTTTATCACCTTTTGCAAAATCATCTTTTTTTTCTAAGGCTTCATTTGTAAGTTTTTCTATAAATTTTTTAGATAGTTTAAAGTTTATAAAACCTTTTACAGCTTCAACTTTTTCAAAAATATTTGGATTTTGCAACTTTACAGCCAACTCTTCAGCTAAAATCATAGGAGATTTTTTTAACTCTTTTGCTAAAGAGAATGCAACTGGTGTTGCAAAATGACCAAGTGAGCTATCTTTTGGCTTCTCTAATACAATATCTTTTTGTAAATTTTTTTCAATAAAATCTTTAACTATATTTTGCAATTTAATCTCTTTGTAGGTGTTTTAAGACAAAGGCTTAAGCCTTTGTTTTGTCTTCAGTTTTAGTAGCTTCTACTTTATTATCAGCTTTTTTTTCACTATCTTCGATTTTTGAAGCTGTAGCACTCTCTTCATCTTCATCTTTTATAGCTTTTTTAAAGTTTTTAATACCACTTCCTAAACCTTTTGCAAGTTCAGGTATTTTTTTACCACCGAATAATATTAGTATAATTAAAACAATTACTAGTAATTGCATACCACTTGGCATACCCATAATAATTCCTTTTTTTTAAGATAAAGAATATTATATCTTTTTGTAGCTTAAAATTTTTTTCTATTTAAAAATAAATTGTGCAATTTTTACACCAAGAAAAATTGCAAATATAGAACCAGAAATATTTAAAATAATATTTAATATTGCTAAATTTAAAGAAGAGTTTAATAGTAAATAGCTGTCAAGTGCAAAAGTTGAAAATGTTGTAAGACCACCTAAAAAACCTGTAATTATAAGAAATCGTACGTTTTCAGAAACAATAAAATTAGATATATAAAAATAGACAAAACCAAGTATTAGTGAACCTAATATATTAACTATTAAAATGCCTAAAGGAAAATCAACTGGATAATATTTTGTTTGATAAAAAACAGTTATGGCTCTTAAAATCGAGCCGACTGCTCCACCAATACCAATTGCAATAAGAGTTTTAAACTCAAGAAACATAGTTTTTATACTCTTTGTAAAATACCTCTTTCATATTTTTTTCAGTATCTTCATACCAAGAGCTATCTTTGCTAGCAAGAACTGGTTCTAAAAATACAACTTTTACAACTCCTGAAGATGCTTCCAATCTTTTTGAATCAACAATATTTCTAGTATTAAACATAACAACAGGTTGAACTTTTAGGTTATATTTATTTCCAAGCATTTTAGCTCCTGCTTTAAAATCACCCATAAAAGTTCCATCTCCTCTAGTTCCTTCTGGGAAAATTGCTATTGGACGACCTTTATCTAACCTATCTTTTGCTTCACTTAATAGATGAATTAAACCAGCTTTATTCTCTCTATCAATACTAATCATTCTTGGAGCTTTTATAATATGACCAAAAAAGAACATATCAGTTATCTCTTTTTTTGCAACCCAAGCTATGTTTCTTTTGTGAATATACTCCATTACTATAATATCAAGCATTGATTGATGATTTATTAAAATTAAATCACAACTCTCATCAAGTTTACCCTCAATTTCAAGCTTAATTCCCAAAAAGTACATTTGAATAGTCATCCAAATTTTAATAACTTTATGTGTATTATTTCTAAATATGTACATAAAAAATATAACAAATGCAACAGTTATTGAAAACTGAATTGCTACAAAAAGACCTCTAATTTTTTTCAAAACTCTCCTCCTTAATCCAGCCAATAAAACTGTTATCTAAACCTAAAACTTTTTTAAATTGACCTTTTTTCTCTAATACTTCAACTCTCTCTTTATTTGTTGTTTTAAAAAATATTGTTGAGTTTTTTGTAGGAAGAATATATATAAATGAATCCTCGCTTACATAACCTTTTTGATTTGGAAAATTATAAATAATTGCAAATATAAGTGAAATAAACATAAGCGTAAATATAATTTTGTTTCTTCTTTTCCAAATAAATAGTAGGAAAAATATTACAAAAACAACAATGGCAGCGATTTTTTTATATTTTTCAAATGTTGAATCATTTGGATTTAAATCAGTTTGTGTACTTACTAACTCATTTTGTAAAATAAGTGGAACCTTCATCTCCACAAAACTATTAGTTTTGCTATTAAAATATGTAAATATAAGATTTTTTTGATAAATTGGTGTTACAAAATAGTAAACTAAATTTTCAATATTCTCTATCTCTTTAATTGATGAGATTCCTTGCTCTTCTATCTCATTTAAATGAAAGTTTCCCAAATTTGAGTTTATTGCATCTATATCTACAATTGTAAGAGCATCTTTATTGTTATATTGTTTTGTTTTATATGCTTTTATAACTAAATCATCAGCAATAATATTTGTAAATCTTTTATCACTTTTTCCAATCTCTAAATAATTTATACTACTTAACTCTAAAATATCATTATCAATAACTTCATTATAGTTTAAAAGTGAGATATTTATAATTGGAAGTTTAAAATTAGGGCTTAAAACTTGAAGATAGTAACTATTTTCATACTTATTATTTGATATTTTTTTCCAAGGAGAGTTTGGATTTATGATATCTATATCTTCCATTTCAAAGAATTCAGTTTTTAAATCTGTAAAATTTGAAGTTGTTACTAAAGCTTCAACTTTTATCTCAAATTTTTGATTGGCATATATATTTTTTGGTATTTTAGAAAATGATAAATAGAGATTTTTTGATGCAAATAGATTTACAGTAAGAAGAGTTGAAAAAAGTATAAATAAAGATATTAATTTTTTCATATTATTTAAAGTAGAAAAATCTACTTTAAAAATCCTTTCAACATATTAATACCATCTGTTGAACCCAAAATATCTTCAATTGCACGTTCTGGATGAGGCATTAAACCAAATACATTTCTCTCTTTATTGCAAATTCCTGCGATATTTGAAACACTTCCATTCATATTTGTAACTTCACCATCTTTTGTACAATATTTTAATAATATTTGATTATTAGCTTCAAGCTCTTTTAATCCAGCTTCATCAATATAGTAGTTTCCATCATGGTGAGCTACAGGAATATTAACTATATCTCCAACATTTAAAAGTCTTAAAAATTCATTGTTATTATCTATAACTTTTAAGTGATGATATTTTGATATAAAGTGTAAAGTGTCATTTCTTTTCATTGCACCTGGAAGTAAACCAGCTTCTAAAAGAATTTGAAAACCATTACAAATTCCTAATACTTTTCCACCATTTGAAGCAAATTTTTTAACATCTTCCATGATATTTGCAAATCTAGCAATTGCACCACTTCTTAAATAGTCACCATAAGAAAAACCTCCTGGAACAACTACTAAATCTGTATTTTCTGGAAGCTTTGTATCTTTGTGCCAAATAACTTCAACTTCACAACCAAGTTTATCAAATGCATATTTTGCATCAAATTCACAGTTTGTTCCTGGAAATTGTAGAACTGCTACTTTCATAATTAACCAACTATTTCTATTGTGTAATCTTCAATTACAGTATTTGCTAAAAGCTTTTCACACATTTTTGTAACTTCTTCTTTTGCTTTATCTTTATCGTTTGAATTTAACTTAATAATAATCTGTTTTCCAACTCTAACATCAGATATTAAATCTTTAAATCCTAAAGTTCCTAAAGCATGATTTATTGCTTTTCCTTGATCATCTAATACACCTTTTTTTAAACCTACATTTACAATTGCTTTCATATTTTATACCTTTACTTATATTTTTTTGGGATTATATCTAATATTTTATTTGCTTAATCTTTCTAAAATTGTTCTATATCCATTTAAAATTTTATCTTTAATCTCTTGTGGAACAACAACTTCTAACTTTTCACCAGCTTTTAAAGATTTAGCTTTTTCTTTCCAATTATCTTTTTTACCAAAATCTCTTAGAATTTGCTTATCCATAGATATGAAATTATTTTTTTCAAAATCTTCTAATGCTATAAATCTTGAGCTTTCAGGTGTTAAAACTTCATCTCCTAAAACCCAATTTCCACTCTCATCAACAAAAATCTCAAATTTTGTATCAACTACAACAATTCCTCTAGCTTGTGCAAAAGATGTAAACTCTTTAAAAACTCTCTCTAAGTTTGAGATTATTTCAGGAAACTTATCTTTTACTTTTTGTGAATTTAAAGGCTCATCTTTAATTCCTTTTGTAGTAGGAGTAAAGATAGGATTTTCAAATTTATGCCACTCTTTTAAATCATTTGGAAGATTTAATCCATAAGGGTCTTTATTCTCTTGTAGAGCTTGAAATAGCGAACCTGTTAAATAGTTTCTAAATATTAGCTCAAATTGAACCGTTTCTCCATCAATTTCAGCTTCAAGAGGTTTACATAGTTTCATAAGCTGGCATCTTGGTGAAAGTGAAATATCATTTGAAATTTTTTCATCTAATATCGCTGTTCTTATTGCAGCTTTTTTTGCAAAATCTGCGCCAAAATTTGATATTTGAGTTTGAATTATTCCTTTACCTTCAATTTGAAAATTAAGTGGAATATCAAAAACAGATGTTCTATCACTTCTTACAAGTAGAGTTTTAGGTTCATCTCCTGGGCAACTATAAAGGTCTGCATTTTTACCTATATAAAAAAGTTTATATCCAGCATTTTCTAGCTCATCAAAACCTTTTTGTGTAGTTGTTTTTTTATTGTCTGGCCAAAGTTTTAACTCTTTTATTTTTTCTATATTCATTTTTCTTCCTAATTTTTCTTCCTAATTTTTCTTCATAATTATTAAACTTTTTAAAATTGCTAATGATGTATTTAGTTGGTTATCATTTAGCAGCTCCTCTTTTGAAACTATTTTATTTGAATCATTTTTTGATGATTTTGAATCATTTTTTGATTTTTTATCAACTTTATCTAGCTCACCTTCAAGATGTCTTTTTAAATCAGCCTCTTTTATTCTAAAAGCAGAATCTTCATCTTGTGTAACTTTCCCAGCACTTGCAATTATATCTGGAGTTACACCAAGAGCTTGAATAGTTCTTCCACTTGGAAGGTAGTACTTTGCAATTGTTAATTTAATATTTTCAGTTTGTTCATCATTTATTGGCAGTACTGCTTGAACAGAGCCTTTACCAAAAGTTTTTTCACCAATAATTACAGCTCTTTTATGATCTTGTAGTGAACCACTAACAATCTCTGAAGCTGAAGCAGAACCCTCATTTACTAAAACTACAAGTGGCAAATCTGATTTAAAGCCAAATTTAGTTGCTTCAAACTTCTCTTCAGACTCTTTGTCTCTCCCTTTTTGAGAAACAATTGTTCCTGATTTTACAAATAGATCAACAACCCCAATTGCTTGACCTAAAAGTCCACCTGGATTGTTTCTTAAATCCAAAATAATACCTTTTGCGTTTGGATTATTTTTAATAGCTTTTTGTAGCTCTTCAGTTACTTTAGCATCAAAACTAGAGATTCTAATGTATAAAAGATCTTCATCTTCAACTGTTTTTGCAAATACAGATTGAACTTTTATAATATCTCTTTGCATCTTTATCTCAATTGGTTTTAATTCACCCTTTCTAACAACTGTAATAGATATATCAGTTTTTGGTTTTCCTCTCATAATGCTTACAGCTTCATCTAAAGTCATTCCTAAAGTTGCTTTGTCGTCAATTTTTAAGATTATATCAGATGCTTTAACACCAGCTTTATATGCTGGAGTGTCATCAATTGGTGAAATTACAGTTAATGCACCATCTCTCATTCCAACAGTAATTCCCAAACCTCCAAACTCTC
Organism: Aliarcobacter sp.; assembly: GCF_041672065.1. Taxonomy (NCBI): domain Bacteria; kingdom Pseudomonadati; phylum Campylobacterota; class Epsilonproteobacteria; order Campylobacterales; family Arcobacteraceae; genus Aliarcobacter; species Aliarcobacter sp. Next base: position 23,851 of record NZ_JBAZAH010000010.1, read on the forward strand.
CAGCTGTTGTAATACTCATCTCATTTGAAGCTTTTTTGTCTAAATAGCTTGAGTGAGCATCTAGCTCTTGCATTAAACCTTTTAAAGCTTTATCAATAATCTCTTGAAGTTTTATATCATCAACATAATACTTTTCAACTGTTCCAATAACTTTTGTTAATTTTGTTAAAGACTCAAATCTTGTTTGGTCTGAAGTAGCTGTCTCATTTTTCTCTTTTGCGAATAAAGAAATTGTTAAAAATAGTGATAAAATAGAAGTTATAATTAGTTTTTTCATAATAAATTACCTTTAAAATTAATGGCTACAATTATACAAGAAAAAAAATAAAAGTAAGGTTTTATCAATATTTTTGTAGAATATTGCTTATTTTAAAAAAAGGTTAGATAAATGAGTATAAAAGATGATGTAAACTATCTAAAAAATGAATTAAACAATGAAGAGAAACTTTTAGAGAATTTTGTAAAGCTAGAGAGATTTTTCAAAAAATATAAAAAAATTATATATGTGTTGATACTCTTAGCAATTATTACTCCTATTGCAATTTTTACAAAAAATAAGATTGATGAATCAAATTTATATAAAGCAAATATAGCATTAAATAACTATTTGGAACAAGGTGACGAGAGCTCTTTAGAGTATTTGAAAAATAAAAATCAATCTTTGTATGAAGTGGCACTTTTTTTAACAGCAAAAAAAGAGTTAAGTGAAATAAATATCTCTTCAAAATATTTAAAAGAGCTATTAGAGTATCAAATTGCTGCAAAAGAGATGAATTTTGATAAGTTAGATGCTTTAAGAAAAAATGATGATTTTTTGATTAAAGATTATGCGATACTACATGAAGCTATTATTTTAGTAAATCAAGAAGAGTATGAAAAAGCAAAAGCTATCTTAGAAGAGATAAATCAAGATTCAAAAGTTTATGAACTGGCAATTTTATTAAAACATAATCTAGTAACGAAGTAAAATATGAGATATATAATTAGTGCAATTTTTATAATTTTTGTTTTTAATGCTTGTTCGGGTAAAAAATATTTTGAACCAGAAGAGTTAAGTAAAGGTTTAAATCTTGAAAAAAACTCTATAAAAAGTGATATAAAATCAATGAATAAAATTGGTGCAACTTTAGAAGATGGTAAGTTTATAACAAAATTAGGAGTTAGCGAAGATAAGCTAAAAGAGGGTTTTGATTTTATAAATTTAACAGATGATCAAAAAATTATAGCAACAAACAATTTAGACAAAATTTTGATTGACAAAATAGAGATTACAACTTCAAATCCAGTTGTTGCAGCTAGTTTAGTTGAAGATAAATTAGCAATTTTATACTCAAATAATAGTATTGAATTGGTTGATGTAAATACAAATAAAACACTATTTAAAGAGTATTTTCCTCTGTCTTTAGCAAATGATACAAGAGTTACAAACCCTTACTTTATGGGAAGTCTGGTTCTTTTTCCAACTTTAAATGGAAGATTGGTAATAGTATCTTTAGTATCAAATGAGATTGTAAGAAACATAGCAATAGACCCAGATAATGAGTTTAATAACATTATAGCTTTAGGATTTGTAGATGGTGGTGAGAGTTTAGTAGTTGCAAGTTCAAATAAAATTGTATCTATATCTCCAAGAGAAGTATTTACAAAAGATTATAATATTAGAGATGTTATTTTTAAAGATAACTATATTTATTTAGCAAATATAGAAGGTGAAATTTTTAAATTAAATAGTTCACTAGAAGAGTTGTCAAGTGTTAAGTTTAAGTATGCTAAATTTTTTGCTCTAGCTTTTGGAACATCTTTATATGCTCTTGAATCTCAAGGTTATTTGATTAAACTTGATGAGAATTTAGATAAAAATGAGATTTATAGATTTAAATTTGATAATAAACAAAGAGTTATAGCTATTGAAAATAGACTATATTATGAAGATAGATATATAACTCTTCCTTAAGTATTTAGCCAAAATTTCTATTGGCTAAAGCTTCAATTAAAACTGTAGCATAAGAGCCTTTTGGAAGTATAAAATCTAAAAGAGCCTCTTTTTTCTCCTTATTATATTTTGTAGATAAAATTTCTGGAAATACAATAGCTTCTCTTCTGTAACCTTTTTCTCTAATATCACTATTATCATATTTTTGCTCTATTTTTAAAGCTTCATCTCTTGCTTTAAAAACATCATTTCCAGGTAGAAGTCCTGTTGGAGTTATTTTTTTATCTTTAAAATCATTTATAATCTTTTCATTTATAGCTTTTGGTGTAAAAAGTTTAGAGCTTTCTATGTCATAAAATATATCACCATTTAAAAGTTTAAATTCACTTTTGTTTAGTTTTAATCTTTCAACCAACCAAGCATTAAAATATGTGCTCTGGTAAGCACTTATAAGCATCTTAGCTACTTTTTTATCTTTTACTTTATAATCATCAAAAAGTAGTTGTTTTGCTTTTTCTAAATTCTCTTCAACCTCTTTTCCAAATCTTTGAAATCCAAAATAGTTTGGCATACCAAACTTGCTAATATCTTTTAAAACTTTATCTATAGTATAAAGCTCTTCAAGTTCAACATCTTTTAGATTTATCTTAAATCGATTCCCTTTTAAATCACCAATATTTAGTTTTTTATTGTGTAAACCTATTTCAAAAATCTCTATTTTCTTAGATTTATAATTTTTGATATCTTTTTGATATTTTTTAGGTATTGAAATATATTGAGTTGTTGTTGCATTTTTATCTTTTAATCCAGCATAACCAATCTCATTTGAAAATACTCTAAGATGTTTTGCAACTTTATCTATAAGTTCCCAAGTATCGCAATTTTGCTTTACTATTTTTAGTATTAAAAAGTTCCCAAAACCTGAAAACTCTATAGGCTCTTCTTCAACTATAAAGTCTTCAATATTTTGAAAAAAATTGAAATTTAATTTTTTATCGTGTAAAAAATACTCTCTTTTTATCAAGCTTTTGCTCTTTTTTGCTCTTCTTGCTCAAAAACTGTTCTGCACTCTGTACAAAATCTAGCAAATGGTTTTGCTTTTAATCTTCCAATTGGAATATTAACTCCACACATATCACAAATTCCGTAGCTTCCATCTGCTATTTTTTTTAGAGCAGTTTCAATCTGTTTTAATTCTTCTAGTTGATGATTAGCAATCATACCTTGTGTAAATGAATCACTAACAAAATCAGCATAATCTAAATCGTCGTTTAAGTCTTGATCTTTTAGTTGTTCTATACTATCTCTACTATTTTTTACATTTGTAAAAATAGTATCTTTTCTTTGTAGCAATATCTCTTTTAACTCTTCAATTTGGCTTTTGTTTGCCATATTCCCCTCCAAAATTTTAAAAGTGATATTATATCAAAAAAAGTAGTTAATAAGCTTAAAATTTATTTAAAGTAGTATTGAAGTTCGATTTGGAGGAGGTAGTCGGACTCGAACCAACGCATGTCGGATTTGCAATCCGAGGCATTACCAACTTTGCTATACCTCCAACAGTAAGTTATAAATTGGATTTATTCATTTGTATGTAAGCAAATGGAGGAGAGCGAGGGATTCGAACCCTCGGAGGCTTTCACCTCGCCGGTTTTCAAAACCGGTACATTCGACCAACTCTGTCAGCTCTCCATCATTTAAAAAATGGTGCGAATGGTGAGAATCGAACTCACACTCCGAAACCGGAACGGGATTTTAAGTCCCGCGCGTCTACCTATTCCGCCACACTCGCATAATTTTAAGAACTCTATTTTAAGTTACTTCTTAAAATGGACTGGAATTATAGTAGCTTTTTTTTCATTTGTCAAGAGTTTTTAAAAAAATTTTAAAATATTTTTTATTTAATAAAATATGAAAAGTAATATATGTATAATCTATGAAATTTTTAAAATAATTCACAAAAGGATAGTTATGAGAAGTGATGAGATAAAAAAGGGTCATAATAGAACTCCACATAGATCTTTATTAAGAGCAACAGGGTTAAAAGATGAAGATTTTAATAAGCCATTTATTGGAGTTGCAAACTCTTTTATAGAGATTATTCCAGGACACTTTTTTTTAGATAAGGTTTCAAAGATTATAAAAGATGAGATAAGAGCAAATGGATGTGTACCTTTTGAGTTTAATACAATAGGTGTTGATGATGGTATTGCAATGGGTCATGATGGAATGTTGTTTTCTCTTCCAAGTAGAGAATTAATTGCAAACTCTATTGAAACTGTTATGAATGCACACAAACTAGATGCAATGATTGCTATTCCAAATTGTGACAAAATAGTTCCAGGTATGATTATGGGAGCTTTAAGAGTAAATGTTCCAACTGTTTTTGTAAGTGGTGGAGCTATGCAAAAAGGTTACACAAAAGATGGAACACCAATAGATTTAGCAACTGCTTTTGAAGCTGTTGGAAAATTTGAAGCTGGAGAAATCAGTGAAGAAGAGCTAAAAGATATTGAGTGTAATGCATGTCCAGATGGAGGAAGTTGTTCTGGAATGTTTACTGCAAACTCTATGAATACACTTATGGAAGCCATGGGAATTGCACTACCTGGAAATGGAACAATCTTAGCACTTACAAAAGAGAGAGAAGAGTTATATAGAAAAGCAGCAAGAAGAGTTTGCGAAATTGCTCTTGATAAAGCAAATATTGAAAAATTTAGATTAAGAAATATTTTAAATGAAAAAGCTGTAAGAAATGCCTTTGCTGTTGATATGGCAATGGGTGGAAGTTCAAACACTGTTTTACACATGCTTGCAATTGCAAAAGAGGCAGGAGTAGATTTTGAATTAAAAGATATAAATGCTATTTCAAAAAGAGTTTCACATATTGCAAAAATTTCTCCATCTTTAAGCACTGTTCACATGGAAGATATAAATAAAGCTGGTGGTGTAAATGCTGTTATGAAAGAGATGACAAAAAGAGGTGATGATATTTTATTAGATAACCTTACAGTTACAGGTGAAACAGTACTAGAAAGAATTAAAGATGCAAATATAAAAGATACAAATATAATTCACACTATAGACAATCCTTATTCACAAGTTGGTGGATTAGCTATTCTTTATGGAAATCTAGCACAGCAAGGTGCTGTTATAAAAACAGCTGGAATTACAGGAGCTAGAGCTTTAAAAGGAACAGCTGTTTGTTTTGATGGGCAAGCTGAAGCTATAAAAGGAATTGTTGAAGGTAGAGTAAAAGCTGGTGATGTTGTTGTAATTAGATATGAAGGTCCAAAAGGAGGACCTGGAATGCAAGAGATGCTTGCTCCTACAAGTTTAATTATGGGAATGGGGCTTGGAGATAAGGTTGCACTTATAACTGATGGAAGATTTAGTGGAGCTACAAGAGGTGCTTCTATTGGGCATGTTAGCCCAGAAGCTGCTGAGGGTGGAATGATTGGATTATTAAAAGATGGAGATATTATTCATATCGATGTTGATAAATATATTTTAGAAGTTGAATTAAGCGATGAAGAGATTGCGAAAAGAAAAGCTGAATTTATACCTTTAAAAAAACCAATCAATTCATCATGGTTAGGTCAATATAGAGCTTTAGTAACAAATGCAAGTAGTGGAGCTGTTTTAAAAACAGATTTATAACAAAATAATTAACTATATGTTAATTATTTATTGGAAAACAGTTTACATAGTAGCACTATAATTTTCTAATAATTTATCAAATAAGGATTAAAATGATTAAGAAGATAGTTGTTGTTTCTTTGATTTTATCAACTCTGCTATTATCAAAAAATATAGAGTTTGAAGAGATGGATAAAAATCCAAATAGAGTAGCACCAAATTCACAAAGTGAGATTTTATCTTTTAATAGCAGTATAAACTCTTCTTTAAATTCAGTAGTTAATATATCTACAAAAAGAAGTGTAAATGCAGCTTCTAATGTTCCATTTCAGATGCTTGATGACCCATTTTTTAGGAAATTTTTTGGTGATGAGTTCTCTAATCAATTTAAACAAAATAGAGTACAAAGATCTTTAGGTTCGGGTGTAATTGTTACAAAAGATGGTTACATTATTACAAATAATCATGTAATTGAAAATGCAGAAGAGATATCTGTAACTATTGCTAATGATCCAGTGGAGTATAGTGCAACTTTAATAGGAAGAGATAAAGATAGTGATATTGCAGTTATTAAAATTGATACAAAAAAGAGCCTAACTCCAATAAAACTTGGTGATTCAAGCACTTTATTGGTTGGTGATGTAACTTTTGCTATAGGTGATCCTTTTGGAGTTGGAACAACTGTTACAATGGGAATAATATCTGCTTTAAATAAAAACAAAGTTGGAATCAATAAATATGAAAACTATATTCAAACAGATGCATCTATAAATCCTGGAAATAGTGGAGGTGCTTTAGTTGATAGTAGAGGTGCTTTAATAGGAATTAATACAGCGATATTATCAAAAAGTGGTGGAAATGATGGAATAGGTTTTGCTATTCCTGTTGATATGGTAAGAGATGTTGTAACAAAACTTGTAACTGATGGTAAAGTAGTAAGAGGATATCTTGGGGTTATGATTGCTGATTTAGATAAGGATACTCAGCAAGTTTATAAAAGAAAAGAGGGGGCTATTATTTTAGATATTTCAGCAGATACACCAGCTGCTCAATATGGTCTAAAAAGAGGAGATTTAATATACTCAATAGATGATAAAGTTATAAAAGATAGAACAACTTTACAAAATGTAATAGCATCTTTTAAACCAAATGAGAAAGTTGTATTTGGAGTAGAAAGAGATAGAAAAGATTTGAAAATAGAGGTTGTATTAGGTGACAGATCAACAATTGAAGGTGTATCTTCAAGTGATAGAAAAATATTAGATGGATTAAAAGTTAGCACAATTAATGCTGATATGATAAAAAAATATAGATTATCTTCAGATATAAATGGAATGCTAATAACAGAAGTTGAACCAAAATCAAAAGCAGAGAAAGTTGGATTTTTAGCTGGGGATATTATAATTCAAATAGAGGATATTGAAATTAAAAATTTTGAAAATATTCAAACAGCTTTAAAAAAGTATAAAAATGATTATAAAAGAGTTTATGTAAATAGATATGGTCAAACTTTAATGCTTGTAACTCAATAAAAAGGATAACACATAATAAAAGTACTTATGATAGAGGATGATTTAGAGTTAGCTCAAATCATCACAGATTATTTAAAATCGTTTGATATAGATGTTACAAATACAGATAGTCCATATATTGGACTATCTATGCTTGATATAAATAAAGATTTTCAACTTATAATTTTGGATTTAACACTACCTGAAATTGATGGTTTGGAACTTATTCCAAAAATTAGAGAAAAATCTCAAATTCCAATTATTATAAGTTCAGCTAGAGATGATATTTTGGATAAGGTTATGGGATTAGAAAGAGGTGCTGATGATTATTTGCCAAAACCTTATAATCCAAGAGAGCTTCAAGCAAGAATCAAAACCATTTTAAAAAGAGTTGATTCACAAGCTAGTATAAAAAAAGATAAAAATAATTCACCATTTGAGTTAAGAGAGAAAGATATGCAAATATTATTTAAAGGTGTATCTCTTTCTTTAACATTGGCAGAATATGATATATTAAAACTACTTATTCAAAGAAATAAAGGTGTTGTTTCAAGAGAAGATTTTATATATACAAGTGATAATATAGAAGATGATTCATCTTTAAAGAATATAGATGTGATTATCTCAAGAATTAGAACAAAGATAGCAAAAATTGATGATTCTCAACAATATATTAAATCGGTTAGAGGTATTGGTTATCAACTAATATGATAAGAAATATCTCTATATCTACATTTGTAAATATAATATTTGCATTTGCTTTTTTTGGAATTTTTATAACTTTTGCAATATTTATAAGATATGACAAACAAAGACACGATTTAAATTTACAAAATAGATATGAGCTAATCGCTGAAAACTTTTTGATTCTTTTTCAAGATCACCCAACTGCTTCAAAGTTAGATGAACTATATAAAAAATTAAATGTAAAACCAATAAATAGTGTTGAGAGAAAACTTGAAATTATTAATAATGCTCAAGAGTTAACAATAAATAAGAACTATTCAGGAACTTATAGAGTCTATAAGTTTGATAATATGTATTATGTATATGTGCAACAGTATGGTTACAATGTGATGATAAAAGACTCCAAACAGTACAATTACAATGTTGCTTTTATAGTTGCTGGTTTGATACTCTCAATTGCTATTTTTTTACTTCTTTATGAGATTATAAATAGAAAACTAAGACCTCTAAAAGAGTTAAATAGAAAAATTATAGAGTTTTCAAATGGAAATAAAGATATAAAGTTAGAGTATAAGAGTCGTGATGAGGTAGGCACTATTGCAAAAAATTTTAATGAAGCTATAAATATAATAAATAATCAATCAAAATCAAAAGATCTATTTATGAGAAATATGATGCATGAGCTTAAAACTCCTATTACAAAAGCTATGTTTATTGCTGAAACTTTAGAAGATGATAAAACCAAAGAGAGTCTTCAAAAAGCTTTTAGAAGAATGGATGATATTATAAAAGAGTTAGCAACTGTTGAAAAATTAACTTCAAAAAATACGATGCTATATAAAGAGAGAATAAATTTTAATACAGTTTTTGAAAAATCAATTGAACTTTTAATGATAAATCAAGATAAAATTGATAAAAAAATAGAAGATTTTGAGTTTGAAGTCGATACATATATGATATCAATTGCTTTGAAAAATTTAATTGATAATGCTATTAAATTTAGTACAGATAAAAAAGTTATAGTTGAAGCAGATTCAAAATCAATAAAAATTATTTCAAAAGGGAGTGCTTTGAAAAATGATTTATCATTTTATACAGATGCTTTCTATCAAGAAGAGAAAAGAAGTAGTGGATTTGGCTTGGGGCTTTATATTGTAAAAACTATTGTAAACTTACATAAATTTAAATTAAAGTATCTTCATAAAGATTCTTACAACTATTTTATAATAATCATATAAATTTTTAATAATTACTATCATTTTCAAGCTATTTTAAGTTTTTAATTATATTATTCCATTTATCTTTTATTAATAATTAATATCGATTATTAATAATTATCTCAAATATAATTAGAATTAAAAGGAATAAATATGCGAATAAAATTAGCTCTAAGTGTTGCTACTTTAATTTTTGGTGGAGTTGCTTTAAATGCAAGTGAGACAACAAAACTTGACTCTGTGCAAGTTGTAACATCAGCTTCAGGATATGAACAAAAAATAACAGATGCACCAGCATCGATTTCAGTTATTACTCAAGAGGATCTTAAAAATAAAAAATTTTCAAATTTAGCTGAAGCTATTGAAGATATTGAAGGTGTAGATGTTGATAGAACTTCAGTAGGAAAAACAGGTGGTTTAAATATTAGTATTAGAGGTATGGGTTCTGAAAATACTTTGATACTTATTGATGGAAGAAGACAAAATTCATCAGGTAATAATACTCCAAATGGCTTTGGAGAAACTAATAATAATTTTTTACCACCACTATCTGCCATTGAAAGAATAGAAGTGATTCGTGGACCTATGAGTACACTTTATGGAAGTGATGCTATGGGTGGAGTTGTAAATATTATTACAAAAAAAGTATCAGATGAGTGGACAGGTTCTATAGGTGTTGATAGAACATTTCAGGGAAATTCTGATTTTGGAAATAGTTATACAACAAATGGATATTTAAGTGGTCCATTGATAAAAGATAAGTTAGGATTAGCTCTAAGAGGAAGTTATTACGATAGAAGTGCATCAAATATAAAGTATGATGATGGAGATGATGTAAGCAAGAGAGGAAATTCGCCTGTTGAGGGAATAAATTGGTCTTTTGGAAGTAAATTGACATATACACCTACAGAATATCATGACATTTTTATTGATGCTTTTACATCTAAACAAAAATATAATAATGATAAAGCTCAACTAGGAACTCTTAACACAGCAACTAAATCTTCTGGTTATGATAAAGAGCTTAGATTTGAAAGAGAACAGATTACTATAGGACATAACTCAAGATTTGATATAGGTACTTTAGAATCAAGTATTATGAGAACTCAAACAGAAAAATTAGGTAGATTAATACCTGGTACTATAGGTACACCTTATGTTGGAATGCCAAGTATCATTGGTGGAAATAAAAGAGAATTGAAAAATACAGATACAGTTTTTGATACAAAATTTGTTACTGATATTTTAGATAAAAATATTATAACTATTGGTGGACAATTTTGGAATTCAGAATTTAATGATGGTTTAGTAGAAGAAAAATTTAAGCAGGATATGTGGGCTTTGTTTTTGGAAGATGAAATATCTATAACAGATTCTTTGATTTTAACTTTAGGAGGAAGATATGATTATCATGATAAATTTGGTGGAAATTTTAGTCCAAGAGCTTATGCAGTATATACTGCAAATGATAATTGGACAATAAAAGGTGGAGTTTCAAGAGGATTTAAAGCACCACAAGTTCAACAATTACATGATGGAATAAATGGAGCAACTGCTCAAGGTGCTACTTTGACAATAGGTAATCCTGATTTAAAACCTGAAAAATCTACAAATTATGAAACAGGTATATATTATACTTCAGATAGTGGCTTTTCTGCAAATACAACAATTTTTTATAATCTATATGAAGATAAAATTGAACGAGATGGTAATGTTACTATAAGTGGGCATCCAACAATTCCAAATGGATCATATGCTAAAAATAGTAATATTGGAGAGGCTGAAACAAAAGGTTTAGAATTTGGAACAAAAATTCCATTTAATGATTATATAGATTTAAGTGCGAATTATACATATATGAAAACAGAGAAAAAAGAGGGTTCTGATAAAGGTGGAGCATTTGTTAATACTCCTGAGCATGCAGTTAATGCGAAATTAAATTGGAAAGCAAGCAACAAATTAAATGTATGGTTAAAAGGTGAATACAAAGGTGAAAGAAAAAGATATACAAAATCATACGATAATTTAACTGCTTCTGAAAAAAATATTTATGATCAATTAGGAGATAAAAAAGCATATAGTTTATTTAGTTTAGGGGGAAATTATGAAGCTACTAAAAATTTAACTTTTAGTGCAACTATTTATAATTTATTTAATAAAGATTTTTATGAAAGGAGCTCTTATCAAGATGGTGTAGATACAAAATATGTAGCAGATGAGCCTAACATTGAAGATAGAAGATTGTGGGTATCAATGAATTACACATTCTAAAACTTAAAAGACTCAAGAAGATTTTTCTTGAGTCTTTTAAAATCCTCTTAAAACAATTCCTAAATAAATCTCAATTAAACCTAAAAAGATATTTATAGGTATTAGATATTTTGAAATAGGTTCTAAAGTTTTTTTAGTTAAAACAAACTCATTTTTTTTAAAATATTTTTCTGCTTTGTGTCGTTTAATAAAAATAAATATAAAAATTAGAGTCATAGCTAGAAGTATAATCTCTTTAGCTATAGCAAAACTATTTGCTTTTAAATCAAAAGAGATATGCATAACAATAGCACTAAAATATATAAGTACAATTGAAATAATAACCATATAAAAAAACTTTTTTAAGTTCTCTAAGGTTCTTTCCAATCTAACTTTTGCTTCATCAATTTTTAGTATAGAGTAGTGAACAGCAAATCTCATTACTATCATTCCACCAATCCAAATAGCAACAGAAATAAGATGTAAAAAGAGTATTAAAGATGGATATTTCCCAAAAATTTCAATCATAAATCTCCTTTTACTCTATTTTTATAATTTAGATTTTGCCCAAGAAATAGCTCTCTCTTTAGCCTCTTCAATTTTACTAACATCTTTTCCACCAGCAGTTGCAAAATCTGGTCTTCCACCACCATTTCCACCAAGGATTGTTGCAATCTCTTTTATCCAATCACCAGCTTTTATAGATGTATTTTTACTTCCTGCAACTATTGTCACCTTATCATCTTTTACTTGAAGTAGTAATATTGCTAATTTCTCATTTGCATTTTTACTATCGTCAACAATTTTTTTCAAATCACCATTTTCAACTATGTTAACTATTAGTTTTACATCACCAATTAACTCTTCTTTTAAAGTTGTAGATGCTTGATTTTGTGAGTTTTTAAGCTCATTTTTAAGCTCTTTTATCTCATTTTTTAGTTTTTTTACACCAGCTATTAAATCGTTTGATTTAATCTCAGCTTGAAGCTCATTTAGTCTATTTAACTGCTCTTTTGTGTATCTAAATGCACTAGCTCCAACAACAGCCTCTATTCTTCGTATCCCTGCACTAACACCTTGCTCTTTTACTATGTAAAAACTTCCAATTTCAGATGTATTTTTTACATGAATTCCTCCACAAAACTCAATAGAAACATCCTCACCAAAGCTTACAACTCGCACAATTTCACCATATTTTTCACCAAACATAGCAATCGCACCTTTTTTCTTTGCAAGTTCAAGTGGAAGCTCTTCAACTTCTCCTTCTAATGCTCTTGCAATCATAGAGTTTACTAAATCTTCAACTTCATTTATCTGCTCACTTGTCATAGCTTTTGGGTATGTGAAGTCAAATCTAAGTTTTGATGAGTCATTAAATGAACCAGCTTGAGAAACGCTATCTCCTAAAACCATTTTTAAAGCTGCTTGAAGTAAGTGAGTAGCACTGTGATGTTTTGCAACCTCGTGTCTATTTATAACAACTGCTTCAATATTTTGGTTTTGAACTAGTTTTGCATCTTTAACATCAACTTTTGATAGATTTAGATTATGGAATTTTGAAGTTTCTAAAACCATTGCGTTTTTACCTTCAAACTCTATTGCTCCAATATCTCCATTTTGTCCACCGCTTGTTGCATAAAAAGGAGTTTTATCTAAAAGTACCCAACCAATTTGATTCTCTAAACTATTTACCTCTTTAAAATTCTCATCTAATAAAGCTTTAATTTTTGAGCTAAATGTTGTATTTGTATATCCTACAAACTCATTTTCTCCATACTTTTCAATTAAAGCTTTAAAATCTCCCTCATTTGCACTATCTCCACTACCTTTCCAAGCAGCTTTTGCCATAGCTTTTTGATTTGTCATAAGCTCTTCAAATTTATCTAAATCTACTTTTAGACCTTTGTCTTTTAGCATATCTTGTGTTAAATCAAGAGGGAAACCATAAGTATCATATAGTTTAAATGCAACTTCTCCACTAAATATATCTTTTGTATTTTCTAATTCATCATTAAATAGTGTAATTCCAGCATCAATAGTTTTAAAAAATCTCTCTTCTTCTAAAGTAAGTTGCTCTTTTATATAGTTTGCATTCTCTTTTAATTCAACATAGTGTCCACCCATGATATCAACCAATGTATCAACAAGTTTAGCCATAAATGGTTTTCTAAGACCTATTAAATATCCATGTCTAACTGCACGTCTTAAAATTCTTCTTAAAACATAAGGTCTTCCTTCATTTCCAAACAAAATCCCTTGTGATAGCATAAATGAAGTTGCTCTTAAATGGTCTGCAATAACTCTATAAGATCCAATATTCTCTTTAGTTGCTTTTTTATTTGCAACTTTCTCTAAAGCTTCAATTATAGGTTTGAAGTTTGAAGAGTCAAAGTTGTTAAATACACCCTCTTTAATTGCTATAACTCTCTCTAAACCCATTCCTGTATCAATAGATGGTTTTGGAAGTGGAAGAAGTTCTCCATCTTTTGTTCTTTCATATTGCATAAATACAAGATTCCAAATTTCCAAAAATCTATCACCATCTCCACCCATCTTATCTTCAGGAGTGTTAAAATGCTCTTCTCCTTGATCATAGAAAATTTCACTACAAGGACCACAAGCGCCTATATCTCCCATTGACCAAAAGTTATCTTTATCTCCAAATCTCATAATTCTATTTGGATTTATATGTTTAGACCAAATATCAAAAGCTTCATCATCGCTTTCATGAACCGTAACCCAAAGTTTTTCAATTGGAAGCTTTAGATTAACTGTTACAAACTCCCAAGCATAAGCAATTGCATCTTCTTTAAAATAATCACCAAATGAGAAGTTTCCAAGCATTTCAAAAAGTGTATGATGACGTGCTGTGTAACCAACATTTTCAAGGTCATTGTGTTTTCCACCAGCTCTTACACAAAGCTGACAAGATGTTGCTCTTTTATTTTCTGGAGCTGGAACACTTCCAGTGAAAATATCTTTAAATTGTACCATTCCAGCATTTGTAAACATAAGCGTTGGATCATCTGGAACCAGTGGCATTGAAGATACAACTTCGTGACCTTTACTTTTAAAAAACTCTAAATACTCTTTTCTTATATCCATTAATTTTTCCATATATTTAAATAAGCGCAAATATATCTAAATTTTGATTTAGCTTCTATTAGTAAAATAGAAAAATTATTAAAAAGCTTAAATATAAAACAAAATTTAAGTTTTTTAAAGTTATAATCTTATGTTTTAGTTATAGGAATATAATTTTAACTTATGAGTGAAATTAAAAATTAATAAAAAGGATAAAAAATGGCAAAATATATAGAATTAACAGCAGCAAATTTTGATGAAGTAACAAGCAAAGGTGTATCAATGGTAGACTTCTGGGCTCCTTGGTGTGGACCTTGTAGAATGATTGCTCCAGTTATTGATGAATTAGCAGGAGATTTCGATGGAAAAGCAAATATCTGTAAAGTAAATACAGATGAGGAGCAAGATTTAGCTGTAAAATACGGTGTTAGATCTATTCCTACAATTATATTTATGAAAGATGGAAAAGTTGTTGACCAATTAATTGGTGCATCTTCAAAACAAGCATTTACTGATAAAATTAACTCTTTATTATAATATTTAATTATATATTTGATAAGGAGAAAGGAAGGTGTTTTACATCTTCCTTTTTTTAATTCAAATCATTTAAGATAGATATAAAATATTAAATGATAAAATTTTTCCATTAATTTAAATAACAAAGGAGTTAACATGTTAGATTTAGCAATTATTGGTGGTGGACCAGCTGGACTTACAGCTGGATTATATGCAACAAGAGGTGGATTAAAAGATGTAGTTATGTTTGAAATGGGAATGCCAGGAGGACAAATTACAGGTTCATCTGAAATTGAAAACTATCCAGGACAAGGCTCTGTTATGAGTGGTATGGATTTAATGGCAACTTGGCCAGAGCAGTGTCAAAAATTTGGATTAAAACATGAAATGGCAGAAGTTTCAAATGTAACAAAAGTTGGAGATATTTTTAAAATTACAACTTCAGATAAAAAAGAGTTTGAAGCAAGAGCAGTTCTATTTGCAACAGGTTCAGTTCCAAGACGAGCTGGATTTAAGGGTGAAGATGAGTTTTTTGGAAGAGGAGTTTCAACTTGTGCAACTTGTGATGGATTTTTTTACAAAGGAAAAGAGGTTGCAGTAATTGGTGGTGGAGATTCAGCTTTAGAAGAGGCTTATTACTTATCAAAAATGTGTAAAAAAGTATATTTAGTACACAGACGTGATACATATAGAGCCGCTCCAAGTACAATAGCTCATGTGAAAAATACAGAAAATATTGAAGAAGTTACAAATGTTTCAGTTGAAGAAGTTTATGGAGATATGAGTGGAGTTTTAGGATTAAAAGTAAAATCAAATGTTACAGGTGAAATTAGAGATTTACCAACTCCAGGTGTTTTTGTATTTGTTGGAAGAAATGTTTTAAATGCACCTTTAAAACAAGCTGATGGATCATTTTTATGTGAAATGAGCCAAAATGGTGAAGTTGTGGTAGATTTAAAAATGAGAACTAGTGTAAAAGGTCTTTGGGCAGCTGGAGATATTAGAATTGATGCAGCAAAACAAGTTGTTTGTGCAGCAGCAGATGGTGCAACTGCAGCTGTTGATATAATTGAGTATTTAGGATAAATATATGGTTAAAATAGGTATTTTAGGAAGTTCAGGAAGAGTTGGAAGTTTATTAATCGATGATTTAAAAAATGATAAAGAGGCAAAATTAGCTTGTGTTCATGTTTTTAGTAAGATTGATAAGATTTTACCAGAAGATACAGTTGTAACAAATGATATAAATGTATTGTTTGATGAGAGTGATGTAATAATAGATTTTTCACAACCTATTGCAACTGAAGAGTTATTAAATGCTGTTGTAGAAGGTAAAAAAAGAAAACCTCTTGTAATTGCAACAACTGGATTAAACAAACACCAGCAAAACTTACTTCTTGAAGCTAGTAAGCTAGTACCTATTTTATATGCTACAAATATGAGTTTAGGAGTTGCTGTTTTAAATAAACTTGTTGCTCTTGCATCGAAAACTTTAAGAGATTTTGATATAGAAATAGTTGAACAACACCATAGAAATAAGATTGATTCACCATCAGGAACAGCTCTTACTTTAGGTGAATATGCAGCAAATGCTAGAGATTTAAATTTAGATGAAGTTAGGATTTCGGGTCGTGATGGACAAATTGGAGCTAGAACAAAAGATGAGATAGCTGTTATGGCTATAAGAGGTGGAGATGTTGTTGGAAGGCACACAGTTGGTTTTTATAATGATGGAGAGTTTTTAGAGTTAAACCATACAGCAACAGCTAGAAATACTTTCTCAAAAGGTGCATTAAAAGTTGCAAAATGGCTTGTGAATAAAGATGTAAATCTTTACTCTATAAATGATGCTTTAGGTTTATAAAAAGGATAACAAATGTGTGCAATAGTAGGAATTTGTGGAAATGATAATGCCGCAAGATTAGCGTCCATGGCTCTTTTTGCAATGCAACATAGAGGTCAAGAGGCAACAGGTATCTCATCATCTTGTAATGGAAAAATATATACAAAAAAAGATAGAGGTTTGGTTTCTGAAGTGTTTAATGATGAAGCCTTGGCATATTTAAAAGGAAATATGGCAATTGGTCACAACAGATATGCAACAGCTGGAAGCGATTCTGTTTTGGATGCACAGCCTGTTTATGCTAAATATAAGTTGGGTGAAATATCAATTGTTCATAATGGAAATCTTATAAATAAAGATGAGGTTAGACAAGATTTAATTGATAAAGGTGCAATATTTCAAACAGGAATGGACACTGAAAATCTTATTCATCTAATAGCAAAAAACACAAAAGATCATCTAAAAGATAGAATTATTGAAGCTTTAAATAGAACAATTGGAGCGTACTGTTTTATAATTCAAAGTAGAAGCAAACAGTTTGTAATAAGAGATAGATATGGAATTAGACCTCTGTCTTTAGGAAAATTAAAAAGTGGTGGATATATAGTTGCAAGTGAAACTTGTGCTTTTGATTTATTAGATGCTGAATTTATTAGAGATGTTAAACCTGGTGAAATGTTAATATTTAGCGAAGAGTCTGATATAGAATCAATTCAACTTTTTGAACCTGAATTTAGACCATGTGCATTTGAATATGTATATTTTGCAAGACCTGATTCTGTAATTGACGGTAAAAATGTATATACAACAAGAGAGAATATGGGTAAAGCACTAGCAAAAAATGATTCTAATAGTAAAATAAAATATGATATGGTTGTTCCAGTTCCAGATAGTGGAGTTCCAGCAGCTCTTGGTTATGCAGCACAAAGTGGAATACCATTTAAATATGGAATTATTAGAAATCACTATATAGGAAGAACTTTTATTGAACCAACTCAAGAGATGAGAAATAGCAAGGTTAAAATGAAACTAAGCCCTATGAGTTCAATTATTGCTGGGAAATCTTTACTTGTAATTGATGATTCAATTGTAAGAGGAACTACTTCAAAAAGAATAGTAAAAATGCTAAAAGAGGCAGGTGCTAAAGAGGTACATTTTAGAGTGGCAAGTCCTGAGATTAAATTTCCTTGTTTTTATGGAATAGATACTCCAACAAAAGAGGAGTTAATCTCTACAAGAATGACTAAAGATGAGATTTGTAAATATATAGAGGCTGATAGCTTAGAGTATTTATCAATTGAAGATTTAGTTAAGGCTATTGGAGATAATAGACACTATGCTTTAGAGAGCTTTGATGGCGATTATTTCGTAAAAGCATAAAAAGAGCTTCTAGCTCTTTTTTATTAACTACAAAAAATCTTTCCATCTTTTATATAAATCTTCCCATCCAACTCATACTCTAAAATCTTATTTGAATATTTTAAAATAGCATCATCATATCTAGGAGAAGTTTTGCAGTACTCTAAAACTTCATCAATAATATTTAAATTTTTATTTAATAATCCAATACCAACAAAATCTTCAATAAACTCATCAATGTCATAAATAGGTTTTGCTAAACCTTTTTTTAATAAATTATTTGTTCCTAAACTATCATTTATTCTATGTGCTAATACATAAATATCTTTTTTTTGTTTTAGTGCAAACTCTACAGAAGTGATACTTCCACTATTTAAATCAGCCTCTGTTACAATTAATTTCTCACCTAAAGATACAACAATCTCATTTCTTAAAACAAATGTGTAGTTTCTAGCTTTTTCACCCTCTTTAAAACTAGAAATAATAAGACCATTTTTTTCAATATCCGCAATTTGATTTCTATTTACACTTGGATATCTTATATCTAAACCATTCGCAACAACTGCAATAGTATTGTTTGAACCAGCTGCACTATGTGCAATGCTGTCAACTCCCATAGCAGCTCCACTAACAATACAAATATTATTTTGAGATAATTTTGATGTTATTTCCAATGATAAATCGAACTCAAATCCCTCCTAATTCAACATAGTTATATCTAATGATAAGAATAAAATAAACTGAATTATATAAATAAATAGAAATAAAATTAAAATTATAATAAAAAGGAGAAATATCTTATGAAAAAGAATTTTATTAAAAATAGAAAACAACAAATTATTGCAGTATATGATGAGTGGGGAAATCAAATTGAGATTCCAGTTATATTTAATAAAAAGAATATAGTAATTGATGGTAATAAAATTGGTAAGAGGAAATGGAAATCTATTATGCTTGAAATTGAAAATAGATATGACTTGATGGATGAAAATTTTGATTATGCAACATTTTTTATGAATGATGAATTTATAAGAAAAGTTGAACAGTCAATATTTAATTATGAAAAATAAATTTTAAAGCCTTTTTATAAAGAATAACTTAAAATGAAGAGAAAATTAAAAAAGGCAATATTTTATTAACAATATATTTTTAAAGAACATTTGCAAGTAAATATTTCTTGCTGATGTTTGATTTTTGAAGTA